>REBL01000245.1 GCA_007692755.1 Nodularia sp. (in: cyanobacteria)
CCTACGGCATAGCTGCGCTTACCGCGTAGCGTGGCGTTAGCCATAGTATGCCCACCCCACAAGATTTATCGAATTACGAATTACGTTCGCGTAGCGTGCCGGAGGCTCTATTACGAATTACGAATTATAATTGCATCGTTCTATTCACGTATATTTCTACTTCTCTACCAGCTGGTATGAACCAAACATTTGTTTGTTGCATCATTCTAGCGATCGCCTGTTGATTACGTTGTGAAATTTGAGGAACTACAGACGTTAAACCACCTTCCAAAATTCCAGCCGGGATATTGCGTCTATTGTTGGTATTGGTAACAATAGTGCCACCAGCCACAGTTTCAACCCGCGATTCAGTGCGATTATATAACTCTGCTCCTTTACCAATACCTCCTAGCACAAATAGTCCTAAATCCATCCCCGCAATAGATGAACCCTGATCAGGATACTTATCTGCTACTAAAGGTTTACCTTGGGGAGCGCGAACCATAAGTGCATTGCTGGGTAAGCTCTTTTCTATCAGTTCGCCGTTATCTTCTGAGATAACTTTGACTACATTCAACTGCAACAGTCCTTGTTCGGAAATAGAAGTAATTTCAGCTAATAATTCAGTATTCGCAGGTAAAGCGATCGCACCATCTACTGATTTTAATGGGTTAGTCAAACGCAAAACAAAGACATTGCCTTCTTGATCACTTTCATTATTCTTTGACCTAGTAGTTTCCCCAAATACAGCCGTTGCTAATACAGCTCTGACACTACTTCCTACTCGGATAGATTTCGAGCTTTGGGCTTGACCGACGAGAGTATCTTGCTGTGGTGGTGTTGGTTCTGGGTTAGAGTTGGTTACTTGGGCTTCTCCATTAATATTGCTTTCTGGTACAGATAAAGCTGTACTCACTCTAGATTGACCAGTCGTGTTGACCTGACCATAGCTACCTAACTTCGCTAACCTTGTCCATTCCTCAAGGGGGTCTGGTGGAGATGGTGGGGTCTGTGGGGTTGCAACTGGTGGAGGTGTCGGGGCTACAGCAAGTGGTGGTGAAACTGGACTTTGAGCAATCGGCGCAACTCTAATTATTTGAGGTTGAGGTGTAGAAACAGTTTGCACAGGTCTGGGTGTGCTTTCCCTCACCTGTGGAGTTTCCACCCGCGAAGCTACTCTATTTCTGAGATTTTGTTGGGCGGCTGTTACTGTCTGTGCTTGTTCAGCCAGGGCTAATTTCGTTTTGAGAATCTCAACTTCCTGCTCTAAACTTTGCTGCGGTGATTCACTTATTGCTGGTAATGGTGCTGTTGAGGAAGCAAGATTATTTGTTGGCTGTTGATTGCTGGTATTCATCACCTGCGATAAAAATGCACCTGCAACTACCACTACAGCCAATGTAGCACTGCCTACCAACGCTAATTTAGCAAAGGGATTAGATGAAAGAGTTGGCTCAATTTGTACTTCTTCTGGCTGAGACTGGGAAACCGGCAAGCTGGCTGAATCTGCTTCTAATCCGTCAACGTTGACTTGTGGCGATTCATCTTCAAAGCCAACCAATTTAGCCATTCTAGACTCCCAATCGGCAGAATCTACTTCTGGTTCCTGATTCTCAGGGATTGGTTTGACTAGATGTTTTGTAGAAAATTCGGGATGAATTGAATAAGAAGTCATACAATTTTTGGATTTTAGATTTTAGATTTTGGATTTTCGATTTGGGATTGACCGCACAGATAAATCTAGGGGCTGGAAAATTTTAGATTTGGGTTTTTCGATTGATTACAAAGCAAGTATTTTTCATGGTGTATTACATAGTGATAATTTTTAAGAACAATTTTTGTCTTTGATGTCACATATCTCGTAAATTTCTAGCCTAGCTTCACCAAGACGGTAAGCTGCTAAATGCCACGGTAAGGGCTGGGCTGGAATTGAAGTTGCTGGTTCATCTATGGCTCGCACTAAGATTTGTTTATTGAATGAAGTAGAAATGCCCAGATTATTAGAACCGCTAAAATTTAATTGATTCGCCAACATTTCAATTCTCCATTTACCCTCAGCTATTTTGGTGGGTTGAGAAATTTTTTCTACTACTAATACATATTCAGTTTCCCGATTAATGTTAGCTAATTGTCCTGTAGGATTTAAGTTAGTAATTTCTGCCAGAAACTTGGGTTTTAAATTATTAGCTAAAAGCTGCGAACTAATTTCCCATATTGTGACAGGTGGCTGTTGCTGTGACCAGGTAAGCATCAAGGTCATGGTTTCACCGACAAAGCGGCGAATTGTCTCTGGATGTCTTTCTTCAGTTTGTTTCGGATCTACAGTAATTGCCCGACCATCAAGAAGTTGCACCAAGCTTTGGGGTGTTAACTGCTGTTTTAAATCCTGAATCATAGAACCGTGGAACAAAAGTAATAGCAAGCTAAATAGATGTAACCCAAATGTTCCCACAGCTAACAGTGGCAAGATGCTACTTTTTTTGTTTTCTGGCTTGATTAATTGCATAAAGACTTATACCATTTCTGTGTAAAATTGCGCTGAATTTCTTTCTTTGTGTACTTTGCGTCCTTTGCGGTTCGTTCCTCCTATAATTTGGCGCATCCTCATAAAGAATTGGTATTAACTGTATAAATTATAAAATTACTGCATCCAGAGAAAGTTTATCTTGTAAAACTATCAAGGTTGCTTTGATTTCCACAGGGGTTTGATTTATCCTCGGCGAGTTTACTATAGTCATCTAGCAAACATAAATTCCGAATTTCGTAAATCTCCAATTTATCAACACGATTGCTATAAATCGCTTTTTGGATATCGGTTGTAGCATTAGCTAGAGGGTAGGGAAAATAATCTACTGCCCGCACCAGAAAATCCTTATTAAACGGTGTGACTGTGGTGCGATCATCATCCTGTTTTTTTTGAATCAGGTCGGCTACCATGCCAACTCGCCACTTACCAGGGGCTATTTGTTCTGGAGGATAAACTCTTTGGATAACCAATTCGGCTGATATGACTTGACTAGGATTGTTAGAGAAAACTTCTGGTGGTGTCATTTGCGCGATCGCACTTAAAAAACCTTTACGAAAATCTTCTGAGATGGCAAAACTAGCTACCCAACTGCTGGTAGTC
The DNA here is from genome assembly GCA_007692755.1 of Nodularia sp. (in: cyanobacteria). Classification (GTDB taxonomy): domain Bacteria; phylum Cyanobacteriota; class Cyanobacteriia; order Cyanobacteriales; family Nostocaceae; genus Nodularia. The sequence goes on from REBL01000245.1 coordinate 3,107, forward strand.
ACTCTTTGGCTACCACCTTGTGGCGTTCTCACCTGGATTCCTGGATCTGGTTGGGGTTTTGCGGCTTCTTCAATGGTTTGTGGTGGTAGAGTTCCTGACCAGTTAAACATCGATGTCATGGTTTTACTGATGAATTGGCGAATGGCTTCAGGGTCTCTGGCTAAATCATCAACAGCAGCTATGGGTTGACCATCGATCATTTGCACAAAGTTAGGCGGTTTTCTCAGACTAAGTTGGCGAATATTCAACCCTTGCAAGAGGAATAAAAATAACACTGATAGATGCAAACTCAAGGTAGCGATCGCAAAGACTGTTAAGACATTTCCGGTTGGTTTTCTTTTCTGAAGTAAATTCGTCATTTTTGCATTTTCACCTATCGACCATTCGGAAAGTTTATATCCTATCTTTCACTAAAGCACTTGTATTATTAATCGCACTAAAAACGGCAAATCCTCCAGCACCAGCGACAACTAACGATAACAGTGGGGCTAAAATTCCCAGAAAAATTATGAACCACATTAAGTCAGGATTGGCATTAGGATTTTCTGCTGGACCGTTGATAATCACTGCGGCAGTTACAGCAGCAATTATATTGAATGAAATCTTGGCAATTCCCGCCGAGAAGAAACCTGTAAGCCACGCATAAACAGGTTTACCAGCTACAGGTAGCAAAGATGCCCCCACAGCCAAGGGACCTAAAGCTGCTATCAGCAACATAGAAGCTTCTATTAAATTTTGAAAGGCATATTGCAAAGAAATTAAAAAGTTTTTAATACTGGTTTGTGCTGTATTCCCCAACAAAGAGTTAAAGGTAGTATCTGATAAATTTCCTGTGCCAAATTTTAGCGAAATTACCTGATTTTCCAATCGTTGAATCCATATTCTGTTACCGTATAATTCTCTATATTCACGCCAGAGATTATCGATTTGGTCGCTGGCTTTGGCAAAGCATTGGGTTTGTTGTTCGCCAGTCAGTGATTGACAAGGACGCAGTAAAGAACCAGCGACTTCTTCAGCCAAACTCATATTTAGTGCTTGCTGATAAGTTTGTTCAGCATCTGCTGTAGTAACTACTTGCTGATTGACTGTATTGATCAAGTTTCTTACCCCCAATGTCAAATTAGAAAGTATGCTCCCATCTCCGGTATTACTTAATAACAGGACTACGATAAAAGGCCAAATTAAACCCGTTATCGGGCGAGAATATTCGCTGTATATCACATCTTTGAGCCATTGCATCATAAAAAACAATAGAGTTCCTACAGCGAAAAACACACCCAGATTTGTTAGCGCTCCATATAAATTATTACTGGTATTATTTTGTAATAAATCTAGCCATTGATTATCCCAACTTTCGGTCATGCTTCTCGCCGTTGCAGCACCACTATCGAAAGTTTCATTGATACCAATTTCGGGAAAGATTTGTAAAATATAAAGCTGCATTTTGGTTTACAATATACTAATTCTCTTCTCTGCCAAACAAATCTATTTGAGCAGTAGTACGGATCAGTCTTGCCGTTTCAGTGGCAGAATCTACTCTACGGGAGCGATTCATTTCCTCCATTTGCTGTGAAATACTGGCTAAATTTAAATTAGAGTATTGCAGAGTTTGATTGGTTTGCATTGTTTGAGCTAATGTTTCACCAATAATTTTCGATTGCTCACTTTGAATTTTCAGAGTTTGTAACTGCAAATCAATTTGTCCAGCATTTGTCTGTGCTGACAATTTTTGAGCGGCTTCGTTAATTCCTGGAATTTGTGACAGAATTTCATTCAGTAAATTTCGGTTATTTTCTTCTGCATTATTGGCAGTTTCCACAATATTGATAATTGTGTTTTCAGTTTCTGTTAACTTGTCTCTTAATCGCCGTTGTCCATCTCGACCCATCATGCTTTCCACAGAACCACGAGTGATTAGACGATTAATTTCATTACTTATTGAATTTGATTGCACAACAGGATTATTTTCAAACTTGTCTGTTGTCGGGTTAAAAAATATATCCTGGCGAAAAGTCTTTCCAGCTTCAATTGGGTTAGGTATATTCAATTCTCCTGTGGAATTATTCAGAGCATTTTGACCTCTAATTTCTAGAGGTCTTAGGGTTTCGCTCAGATTATTTCTGAGGTAATTTTGCATATCTACAGAGTAAAATTGAAAGTCAGTCCAAACTCTACCTAATTGTGCCGTTGCTGGTAGGACTAATAAGAAGGAAAAAGCTAGCGTCAAAAATGTAGTTTTTTGCATATATTTTGAAGATATGAGGAACGAACCGCAAAGTACGCAAAGTGCGCTAAGGAAGAAAGAAGAAGGAAGGAAATACTCTAGTTTGACTCTCTGCGCCTCTGCGCCTCTGCGTGATATTCCTTTTTCAACTCCCCCGCAGAGAAGCTATTAACTGACGTGCAAATACAGAAATTGCTTCATATTTATCCCTATGTTGTAACATGGCTTTTTGGCGTGCAGTTTGTTCATTAGGATTATTAGCAACTACTGCTAATTGCTCGAATCCTGGATAGTAACGGCAGAAAGTATAAATCCCGTTATCATCTAGCAACCATTGGCTGTAAATACCTTCTTTGCGAGGAAAAAAGCTTTCTGTGGCATTACGAGAAATAATATCGCGGGGATATTTTAAAATGCTCACAAAACTATCTACTGCTACTGGTTGAATCCGACCAATTAATCTGGTAGACAAGTTTTGTAAAATTTTCGATGCGGCTTTAGATTTGGCGATGGTATCAGGGTCTTGTGCTGATAAAATGACTCGAATCCCAGCTTTAGCACCGTTAGCACAAATTCGCCCCACTAAATCAGAAATTTGGTCAAATTCAAATAAAATTGGAGCTTCGTCAATGAAGAAGATAGAAGCTGGACTACTTAATGCACGTCGCAAAGCGGCGGAATAAGCACTTAAAGAAAGTACGGCTGCATCTTCGTTATCTGTGAGGTTCCGCAGTGCAAATACTAAAAGTTGAGCATCGGTGGGGAAGCTAGATGGTGCAGAAATGGATTGTCCCACACGACTAGAAAGCCAAAATCGTAACCGCAATTGAATTTGACTGAGTGCATCATCTACCCGACCACTCAGAGAATCTAATTGCAGATGTTCTGGGGAACAGAAACAGAGAAAGTCTTGTAAAGTGGGGGTTTTTTGCCAAGCTTCACTACCAAATCCTCCCGCGATCGCTTGTTTATATCGTTGTTGAATACCTGCATCCGCAAAGAATGCGCCTAAAGCCAAGTTGAGTAAGGAACGCACGGTTTGGGACAGCAGTTGATTTTCAGTAGATGACCCTAAAACCATTGTCATTAAAGCGGATTCTAAGAAGCCCGTATAATCCAGTAGGCGATCGCGCTGTACTTCTGGAGAAAGCGATCGCAAATCAGGCTGCTCAAATAAATTATTGGATTGTTTGGAAATATCAAAATATGCTCCATTACCCTCCATAAACTCTGTATAGTCGGTAAAAGTAGATGAGCCATCTGGTTTAGGAAAATCCAAGGCGACTACAGGAATCCCATGAGCTAAGGCCTGAGTTAAAATTCCCGATACCAAAACCGATTTACCCGCACGAGTTGTCGCAAAGAGTCCTAAATTTTTGTGTTGGTTAAACAAATCTAGATGTATAGGAGTTCCGCCTTCTTCAGCAATTAACTCGAAGCCGTGGCTATCTCCAGCTTTGGTTAACACTAAAGGCATTAATCCCGGAACTTCACTGGTTAAATATAACTGGCGACGATTAAAGGGTTTTACCAACAAACCTTCCCAAACTATCGGTAAAGATTGCAGCCAAATTTTCCAAGTATATTCAATTTCTCTAATTACCTGAGCCGGTCGTTGAAAACAGTTTTCAATATATCTTGTCGCTTCATCTAATTTTCCTACACTGGAACGATGTACAAAAATAACTATACTCGTATATATCGGCACTGCCCCTTCATATAATTGTTCTTGCGCTGCTACCGATTTCTTTAACTTTAATTGAGCGTTAACATCAATAGTTTTACTTTTTTCTTGAGCCATAAGTGCCGTCATATTTGACTGCTTTAGCACTCTTTGCAACGTATTCTTCACTAAGGCGGGATTGGCGGCGGTTAACTCGCAGAAAATCTCTGTATCTACTATTGTTTCTCTGGCTAATAGTTCCCACATATAACGCATCTGAGCAAATTTATTTTGCCAACCACCGGGCTTTTCCAGAAACGTTAGCGCCCCAATATAACGATTTTTTACATTCACCCAACGGCGGTCTGCACAGGGTACATCAGACTCCATCAGCAAAGTTGTACTGTGGACATTTTCGATGAGTAACTTGGTACTAGCTAAGTCGGAATTCACTTGCTCATGCAGTCCATTTTCATCCAAATGGATTAATTGAGGAATTTCTATCGGTTCTGTATCATTAAACTTTTTCCAGGCGTGTTCCCATAATTGTTCAGCATTTAAAGGTTTGACATCTAATCCCATTTTGTTAGATAAAAGCTGTTCCCAACGAGAAAAGCCTTGTTGGTAAGCTTTAATAATCAGAGTTTCGATGCGCTGGTTTTGAACTTCTGCCAGTTCACCCTTAAATTTCAACCACCATAGTTCACCTTTGGATAAAAGTTTTTCAATCCAATCATCTGTCTGTGTACTATTTGGTTCAATGGTATAAGTTACATAAATGCGGAGAAATTTCGGTTTCCGAATCCCAGAATTAGTCAGTTCTTGAATTCTGGCTCTTTCTGCGGTTAATAAAAACTTTATATCCCGCGATGATGTCCGCTTTACCAAATCTGCTAGTTCTGCTTGTCGTTTTTTATCTGAACTAAAAGACCCCATATGTAAGGTCATTTTTTCACCTTCAGGAATATCTTTTAAACCTGATTCAATATTATTGAATATTGTGTCTATTTGTTCAGAGCGTAAAGTAGTATGAATTCCTCGACATTCAAAACCAAAAACAAAGCAAAACCTATCCCTTTGGGTTTCTTTGTTCAAAATGTAAGCGCCGATATCACGACCGTCAAGGGAAATGCGTAACATTGTCGCCAAATGTAAAGCATCCTCAAATGGTGTTAATCTACTTTCTTTGCCGGCGATGCTTAGGCTTTGTTTTCCGATTTTTTGCTTCATGGTTAACTTCTAACAAGCTTTGATAACGTGCAAAGCCTCTTGTCCAAGTGGGAACTCCCACGAATTTGCTTAAAAAGCGCCAACTCCTACCACCAGATAAAATCCACCAAGTTGCTATTCCCCAACCTGCAATTAATACTGTCCATAACCATCGTTGGAAATCATCTGCAAAAATTCCCCCAAAAACTCCATTAACGACAAAGTAAGCAGCCAAAATAATCACAATCCAAGGAAATATTTGGTCAGCAGGAATTGGCCCTAATGATGGTTGTGATCCTAGTATCTGATTAACTGGACGAAATTCTGGCTCTCGGTCTTGAGTCATAAATTTTTACTTCGCAATGGGGAATTACTGTTGCACTAGGGTTTTAAGCATTGAAGATTTCAGTTGATGGCTAGTTGGAATCCCAGGAAGGAACTTATCTAATTACTACTATCACCAATTACAAAGCCTGTCAGGACATCAGCAACAGTGACAGCGACAACAACTAACAAAGGAACTCTAGCGATAGTTTGCCAATCTTCATCTTTACGCACTGCATTAATCACACCAATTAGAGAAACTGCAATATAGAGTAAATAAATTGCCCTTAACACATTGAATATTAAGCTGACCGCTGGTTGGCTATTGTTACTGTTTCCTGTACCTTGAGTTAAAGTATTTCGGAAAAAATCTTCAGCTCTGCCAAAAAATTGTGCATGTGCAGGTGTGGCAAAATAGTCTAACCAGAATAAACCGAGGATGACAGATGCTGCCAATATTTGTAATAGTATAAGCCATCGTTTTGGCAAATGCACCTGCTGTCCAACTTGTTGCATGACTATTGCTATTAAACTACCCGCTAACAAACAAAAAAGCAGGATGGGACTTTTTAAACTAATGACGCTTAAAAACACAGCACAAGCCATCAAAAATGGGACAGATTCAACTATGCTAAGATGACATGATTCCCAAGTCTGTGTCAATTTGTCAGATATTTTCGTTGCGCTAGCAGTTAAACCTTTTCCGATTCTTCTCACACTGGATTTTGTAGACATTTCCCTCCCCTATTATTTGTAATAAATATTAGTTGTATTCCTTCTTCAAAGTTTTACCATTGAATAGGAGCTAAGTTTCATATTTAAATAATAAATTTATATCACCAAAATATAATATGGGTTCAACGCGTCACCTTTTGTTAAGGATGTGTTAAGCAATTATTAACATTTAATAAAATCAACTTTTTTTTGATTTAATAATAAAAAATTATACTCCAACTTATTGGTTTTCACTTATTGTTGGTATATAAAATTACAACTAAAAGCCATAAGCCTATTGAATAATTTATTACCTTATCACATCAGTAACAGCAATTCTAAATTCAAAACATCAGGATGTAATGCAAAGATCACCCTGACTTGAATTTGGCTTTTCTCAGCAACAAACTATTTCTGCACCCTGCCAAATTTTGAATTTAGAATTTTTGGCGGATCTATCTAATTATTAGGGGTGAAGTATAGCACTCCTTCTCCTGCATCTAGCTCATAAAACAATTGCAGGCGACCGAAAGCATCTGAGCCAATGCGACGTACTGATTCGAGGGCTGATAAAAACTGAAATTCTTGATTCATGACTACCGGATCACAGCCCTTTTGAGTAGCGTCCAATGTCCCCACAGAAAGTTTGTCATCCACCAGTTTATAGGAGCCGGCGAAATTGTTGCACCCTCCAAACCCATTCACTTGATTATCCTTAAAATTTAAAGACACCTCTGTTTGAGGCACAAGTGCAACAACAGAACCTTTATGCTCCCAACGCTCAATTCGCCAAGAAGAATTATTGACAACAACAGAATACTGTGGCGATGTTTCTGGCGATATAGGAGGTAAGTGGTTAGAAAAAGGTGCTGTACAGGCTAATAAAGCAAAACTGAAGGTGAGAGCAAACTTCATAATACTAGGGTTAACGTACCTGGAATTCCTGACGGTGCGTTGCGCTGCGCGACAACACACGACAACACACCCTACACTTATCACTGTAAATTCAGCTTCACTGATTAGCGGCAACGTCCCTTACTTTCGAGCATCCAGTCAGATAATGCAGAATTATCACAAGCATTATACACAAGTTTACCAATGTTACCTGCTCCACGGTTACCATAAGCAGAGTTGGGGAATTCTGAGTTTTGTCCAAACCAGGATGACCCTAGTCTTTGTTGGTTGTTTCCATAGCTTGTAACGCCGACAACAACATTACGAAGCTTTGCAGAACCATAGTCAGCGCCTTTTGCATCCTCTCCAAAGTTAACAAGCCAAGGACCACCGCTAGAACCACCAGTCATAGCTGAACCTAACCAGGTATTCTTGAGATTGCCGATAGCGTAGTATGCCCCATAGGCTGTATTGATTTGCATCCTCAAGCCTGAGTCATGGAAGCCAGGATATCCGAGCTGAGTAATAGCTGCAAATAGCTTATTGCCGAAGACACCTTGAGAGGCTGGGTCTGGCACCGCATAGCTATAACCATTCCATCCATAACCAAACCAGCCGTTACGATTGCCTGCCTGTTGCCCTTGATTATCATCGGGGAGCGCAATCAAGGCAATATCATTGTTACAAACAACGCCGTCCTGTGTGCAGGTATCAGTTCCGTTCAAGTAGACGTTAGGAATTAAGTATTGCGTGCTTTCATATTCAAGGTCGTTAGAGGCACGATTATCGTAGGCAGGAATAAACTTAACCTTTCTTGCCCATCCGGCCTCTCCTTGTCCATATTTATGGACGCAGTGTGCAGCAGTCAGCAGAAGGCTTTTTCCAATCAACGAGGCAGAACAAATGTAGTTGTAAGTGTTTCCGCCAAAAGCCATATACAACTTACCAGATCGACGATAAAAATTAGCTTGAGCCGGAATGGTAGTGCCGCCTAAAACACGAGAAGTTGTGTAAGGCACTTGGGAAGTGCCATAAGATAATGGCGAATCTGGTAAATCTAATGACGAATAGTCTGGAATATTTGGTTCTTCACCAGGCAAGGCACCTGGAAGTCCATTGACCATAGCTGTGTTTAAGGGGGCGTTAGCTTCGGCTGTCACTCTATCTATTGGCAAGCGCGATTTTAACTGCTTTTCTGGTAAAGTATTGAACTTCACTTCTCTAAATGACTGATTAGCAGCATCAGATGAAACAGTTGAGTTTGAAGATGAATTTTGCGCCAATACTCCATAACTTTGTAAGCATAGGAGCAGTCCAGTGGAAGCAATAGCTAATGACTTAGTAACTACTGGCACTAGATGAGTTTTGACAGACCAAAATTGACGGCTCATAGATTGTATTACCCCTGCAATGAAAATTGATGCTCTAAACCTGTCAAGATTAAGAGTAGCAGGATAAATCCATCTAATTGTGTAATTAAAAGCAGGGTCAATCCATCTGATTTTGTAATTAAAAGTACAAATTATTAAAGGCTATTGAGAAGTCTCATGATGACATGGAGAAGATTTAAAAGGGGATTAGCAGGAGAGCCAGACCCTTTGGAATACCAGGAAAAACAGTTGGTACTTACCAAACTAAAAGAACAAGAATTTTTCAAGTCCGCCCCTGCGGACTTTATTTTTGCTACCTTATCCTATGCAATTAATTATCTCGATCATCAAAATTCCGCGCGAAACTGATTCACAACCCGATCAAGTCCCACTGAATGAGCAGCTTTGAATAAAACGCGATCGCCTGTTTGCACAAATGTCTTTAATCGAGCTAATAAATCAGCATGGATGGCAAAACACTCCGAAGGAATACCTTCCGCACCTTGAGCGATCGCTTCTGCATCTGTACCATCCACCAAAATCAGCAAACCGTCTAATTGCAACCTCTGCACCATTTCACCGACTCTTTGGT
>REBL01000150.1 GCA_007692755.1 Nodularia sp. (in: cyanobacteria)
TATCAAAGAATCGGTTAATAGCACGTTCTACATTTTCTACAGATGATTGGCAAGCGTGACTGTTTTTAATCTGAAGCAGTTGAGCCTGGTCTCAGTCGCTCTCTCCAAGAAGGCTGGGGCTTTGAAGGACTGGAACCGCTACTGACGGGGGGTGAAGGACGGGGAGTTTTAGCTGGTAGCGCAGCATCTGGCTGTACTGTTCTACGCTGTCTAGGAGGAGAAGATACACGAGCAGGTGGATTGGCGACTTGTGGCTGTGAACGTCTTCTAGTTCTTCTAGATGAGCGGGTAACGTTAGCTGTAGGGGGGCTGGGCTGATTTGTAGCAGCGGAAAGAGAACGATGCTGTATTGATTTTGGTTTGATCGGCTGCGCCTCAATGCTACCGACGCGACCTTGGAGTTTGGGTCTTTCGGGAAACTTTTCTATAGGCATTCCCTCGACTGCTTTTTCCATAAATTCTCGCCAGGCGATCGCCGCACTACCACTACCTCCCGAAGTCGGGCGGTTATTATCATTACCTAACCAAACGCCTGTGACAATTTGGGGAATGTAGCCAATAAACCACAAATCGCGGGATTCATCGGAGGTTCCGGTTTTCCCGGCTACAGGTCTATTCTTTAATTGGGCAGGGCTGCCAGTGCCGGCTTCTACTACATGGCGTAGCATCCAGGTCATGATTCCCGCACTAGTCGGGTCAAGAACTCGTTGATGCTGAAAATCATTTGACCATACTACCTGTCCATAACGGTCGAGGATGCGGCGAATGCCATGAGCTTCTATGTACAATCCCTGGGTAGCAAAACTGCCATAAGCATTGGTTAACTCCAGTAAATTCACTTCATGGGAACCAAGAGCTAAAGAATAAGTTGGCTGGAGGTCTGATTGGATTCCCAAATTACGGGCAGTATTAATAATTGGCTCAAATCCCACATCCAACAATACTTTCACCGCGACGACATTAGTCGAACGGGTGAGGGCATCTCTGATGGTCATAGAGCCACGAAAGGTTCGACCAAAGTTTTGTGGTTCGTAATCATCAATGACTACAGGTGCATCCAGGTAGCTGTCATTAGGGCTTTTACCACTTGCTATGGCTGCGGCATAGACAAATCCTTTAAATGTCGAGCCTGGTTGACGTTGTGCTTGGGTAACGCGATTAAACTGATTTTTATCAAAGTCTTTCCCTCCTACCATGGCCTGAATTTCACCATTGCGGGGGTCTATGGCTACCAAAGACCCTTGGGTAAAGTTCTGCCAGCGTCCCTGATTTTTCAAGGTTTTAGCAATTGCTGCTTCTCCGGCTTGCTGCCAAGTGGGATTAAGGGTAGTTTCCACTACTAGACCCCCTTGTTTCAGGACATCGGGGGAAACATACTTGGGTAATTCTTGTAGGACGTAACTGGCAAAGTAGGGAGATTGTACTTGTAGCCGCTTGGGAAAATTGTTGTTGAGGTTGAGCGATTCCTGAGCAGATGCCTGTCTTTGGGCGGCTGTAATTAATTCATCTTCATACATCCGTTGCAATACTATATTTCGTCGCTGTATTGCAGCTGTAGGATTTTGGACTGGGGAGTATAAGCTTGGGGCGGGAGCTAATCCAGCAATCATCGCCACTTCGGCTAGGGTGAGTTGGTCTACTGATTTACTGAAATATACCCAGGCGGCATCTGCTACACCATAAGCTCCAGATCCTAAATAAACCAAATTGAGGTAACGTTCTATAATCTGGTTTTTGCTCAACTCTTGTTCCATTTTATGAGCCAGACGGACTTCTTTGAGTTTGCGCCAGATTGTCTGCTCTTGTTTGAGGAAAAGAATTCGCGCTAGCTGTTGGGTGATGGTACTACCACCTTCTACCACAGTCTGCGATCGCACATTTTTTAAAGCTGCTCTCAGAATTCCTTGAGGGTCAATACCATGATGATTTTCAAATCGTCTATCTTCTGAAGCAATAAAAGCTTGTTGGAGTTGTTCAGGTATTTCCTCCAGCCTTAGTCTTTCTCTGGTGGCTTCACCTTGTTGTTGTAATATGGTGCCATCAATCGCTTTGATGGTTAGCGTTTGCGCTCGGCTGGTAACTTTCAGTTTCGATGCGTCTGGTAAGTTTTGGTCGATGATGCCAATGAAGTAGTGCAGGCCAATGATTGTACCACCTATGCTACTACCTATACCCAAACTTGCCCAAAACCAGATACGACGATAAAACGGTCTATTTCGGCTGCTAAATATACTAGTGACCCCAGAGGAGACACTATTTATTCGATTCCAGAACTGCCTTGTTTTCATAAACTTTGTGGGTGGTAAGCTCTCATTTGTGGCTTCCTCGTTCTCGTAATGATTACCAGGGGTCAATCGCGTTTCCTCCTTGTCAGAGTCGCTCAAATTGGTTGATCTTTGCTTGAACTAGGAGGTGAGCTTTCCCACTCAGTTCCTCTCTTAAAGTACCTGAAACCTACCCATTGTGTAAAAATCTTGGGGTTAGCGCACCACGTTTGTGTTAGTATAATAGCCTATAAATAATTAACTTAATTCAGTAATACATAAAAATATTTTTTCGGGATTCGTTAGTTTTTTGTCTGTATTCATACACCAATTTGAACTAATTTTTCAACCCCGCAAGTTCATTCAAGGTATCTGGGAAAGGTGCAACAGACCAAGCAAGTTAGTGCGATCGCCCTCGGTGGTAATATGGGCGATTCCTATGGAATTTTAGAAGCAGCGATAGAGACATTAGCTCAAACACCAGGAATTGAGCTTCAAGCTAAATCCAGTTGGTATATAACTAAAGCGGTTGGGCCACCACAGCCGGATTACTTAAATGGTTGCGCCATATTAAAAGTAAAAATGCCACCAGATTTATTATTAGAGACTTTATTAGCAACAGAACAAAAATTTGGGCGAGTGCGCCAACAGCGCTGGGGTGCGCGATCGCTTGATTTAGATTTGTTGTTATATGATGACTTGATTATAGATACGCCTCACCTCCAAATTCCTCACCCCCGCATGAGAGAAAGGGCTTTTGTCTTAATCCCACTGGCAGAAATTGCCCCAGGTTGGGTAGAGCCAATTTCCCAACGTGTGATTAAAGATTTAGTCAAAGAGGTAGACTGTTCTGATGTAAATTTATTCCAGAGCAATTAAATTTACGAACCATAAACGTCAAGTGTGTACCTATAACTGAAATTTACTATGCCATTAGGTAGAGAATTACCACAGCTACTGAAACAATGCTTGCTTTATAAAGGGCGCAAATTTGATTTTGAAGTCAATCGCCTGCGTTTACCTAATAAAGCAGAAGGGGATTGGGAATGTATTCGTCACCCTGGTGGAGCCTTAGCTGTGCCTGTGACGACAGAAGGTAAACTTGTACTAGTGCGCCAGTATCGTTTTGCCGTTCAGGGTAGGATATTAGAATTTCCCGCCGGGACTTTGGAACGGAATGAAGATCCTTTGGAGACAATACAGCGTGAAATTGAGGAGGAAACTGGTTATAGCGCTCAAAAGTGGGACAAACTAGGTGAGTTTTTCCTGGCTCCGGGTTATTCTGATGAAATTATCTATGCTTTTTTGGCACGAGATTTGGAAAAGTTGGAAAATCCGCCCAAACAAGATGAAGATGAGGATATCGAAACTGTGTTGATGACTCCAGAAGAATTGGAGAAAGCTATTCTCAAGGGCGAAGCGGTAGACGCTAAATCAATTACAAGTTTTATGCTAGCGCGTCCATTTTTGTTTTAATCTGGCCTCTGCGGACTAAAGCCATCCATTATCCACATCTTTTTCAAGAATCAAACAAAATACTTCACCCCGTCTTTGAATGCATCAAATTCTCCTCTTTCCTTACCCAGGAGAGGGGCTGGGGGTGAGGTTGTGTATTTTATAGCGATCGCACTCCACCAGTCATACCTTTATTTAGATTTTTTGTCTACTTTGTTATCCCAACAGAGTCTGCTTGATTAATGCATAACCGCAACTGGAAAGGGGCGTACTGGCTACGCTAAATTTCTTTGTTTGCTTCCTTTGGGTGCTTTGCAGTTTCTTCTTCATGTATGCCTACGCCATGCAACCTCTCAGGCAAAATTGGTCTTACCAACAACAACAGATACCAAAAAAAATATAACTCAAGATAAATAATGGGAATTTTTGCTCACAATTAGTAATTGTTCACTGTACATAGCAGATACACCCTAAAGCCGCAAGTAACGCTCTTTGTTTTATGTTCAACAATATAAAGCAGTTACAATATAATTTCATCTATCTTATGGCTAATGTGAATATATTGATTCTTGCAGTAGTAGTTTTAAATTGTATTTGAATTGAGTGAGTTAATTAGTAACATTAATGAATGTCAAATCAGCGACAATGTAGATTTATTTACCTGTAACCTTTCAAAGCAGTATTTAGTAATAATAGATTACTTACGTCTAGTCAAAATAACTATTTAATTATAGCTGTTGTCAATGATATATGAAATTTTATATTTTTTACTTTACTGGTTAGGAAAAAAAAGTAAAACCCCAGGACTGGGAATCCCTGGGGTTTTTTAACCTGACCACACTTATAGTTTTAATAGAAAGTTCGGAAAAAGTCTCAAGTCCAACGGACATAAATAGGTGAATTGGGTCTAAAAAATATTGATAAGCAAAACTATGTTTATGCTAGCTAAAGGTTGATTTTGGATTGAGATGTAAATTCCCATGATTTGAGGATAGCTGCTAACACAAATATCATCTCCTGGTTCTGGCATTCTCACCTGTTAGATAGAGAAATAAAAAGATATAATTTCAGGATTTATGTCTAAAGTTATAATTTTTTCAGGTTGATTTATTATTGGGAATAGAGAAAAATAAAAACATCATGATACAACATGATTGTAGCCAATAAAAGTGACAGAAAGCCTACTTAATGCCCGCGCCTGTGGGCATTTTTTATTATTTGCTGAATCAATGAACCCCACCAGGGTAGAGGGAACCCGGATTTCATCGCCGCAACATTTCTATTTCATGGTTTTGATTCAAGGCTTGAATAACGGTGTTATACTTTTCCTGAACATCCTGGCGGTCTTGTGATTCTGGCAACCCTTGATGGCTACCGCACTCAATCATGTCAGCATGACGCTGGAGAACTTCGTGATGTTGGGGATTTTGGGTGTAAGTGGCAATTAAAGCGATCGCTTTTAGCAAATGAATAGTGACAGCTGCATTAGTCCGGCTGTCCTGCCGAATTTGGTTAAAAGCTTGATCAACTATCCCCTCAAAAGTTACTGATTTCGCAATCACCCTCAATTGGTTGTGATCATCGTAGCGGTAGGGTGAGGGAAACTGTCTTTGTACTAGATGGCACAGTCCCGCACTCAAACGGTCAATACACCGAATGGTAGTGAAAGGATCGTTTTTACCAGGAGAGATAGCACGCAAGGCAATTTCTACTAACTCTTGCAAAGGAAATTCTATATCCTGCCGTTCTGTACGTTCCTTTCCTAAAATAAATGCCTTTTCAATTTTATGGGTAAGTTTTTTATTGATGCGTTCACGAGGCCAGACCATCACCAGTTCACAGCCCTTGACGACAAACTTTCCTGGTCGATATTTAATCTGAAGCAGGAGATTGTACTTCTGAGCAATATTCATGATTTTTTCATCATTAATTGCTTGTAAATAACCATTACGATGGGCTTTAATTGGGTAAGCCTGCCACTGAAAATCGGGTGAAATTCCTCCTAAATGTAGTTGATTTGCTGGGGGATTAACACCGACTTTTTCAGGAAATAGCCGATCAATAGCTTTGTCTAAATCTTCACTCACACCCTGAATAACGTGGGATGCCTGAATGATGGTTGAGGCGTGATGAATGAAGTAAATTAGTACAGCAATGCTAATTACCGCTAGCAAGATGCCAACTGTTACCGAAAGATGAGGAATAAACTCCTGATCATCACTTTTATCAATAGTTCGCAATACCAGCAAAGAATAGATAAATGTGCCAATGAATGTACCCAGAATCAGCTGATTGCTTGTGTCTCGCATAAAGTTACGCAGCAGCCTTGGCCCGAAATTTGAAGTAGCCAGTTGTAGGGCGACAATTGTGATAGAGAAAGCCGTAGCAGCAACACTAGCCATTGAAACTGCGATGACAGAAAGTATTTCTCTTGCGCCCTCCGCATCACCAGTGAATATCCAACCCAAATGTTCAAGGCTTACTCTGTGGTCAAGAAACAGCATGATTAACTCTAAGATGACCGCACCTAATGCCAAAATTCCCGGTAAAAACCAGTAACTAGTGAGCAGTGCATCCCAAAAATTGCTTAATTTGACATTTTTCATCCACATTTCTCACTCATCAGTGGTTACCGATGGTAGCCAAAACTCAGCTAGTTAAATACCTTCTGAGGTCTGGATATTGGTGTGCTGCAAGATAGATTCTTTACAGGTTATGGCTGAAGATTTGGAAATGCCTGTGGCTACTGTTAAAACTTACACTAAGTTGGCTAGGCGATCGCTTAAGGAGTTTGGCTGAGGGGAAATATGGATGGTGTCACGCAGAGGCGCAGAGGCGCGGAGGGGAGAGGAAGAGAAAAGGTATTTTTGGAAATGGGTTTTTTTTGCGCTAAGATGATAACGATTATCATTATTTTATCATTATGGTTAGTTCTGTTATCCAGTCCCAGGGAAATTTGCAGCAGCAGGAGGAAAAACTTGCGCGGCTTCGTCACACTTGCGCCCATATTTTGGCTATGGCTGTGCAGAAGCTGTTTCCGGGGACTAGAGTCGCAACTGGCCCGGTGACGGAAACAGGCTTTTTTTATGATTTTGATAGTCCGGTGAGTTTTACTCCGGAGGATTTAGAGAAAATTACTGTGCAGATGCGGCGGATTATTAAGGCTAATTTACCTATTATTCGCGAAGAGGTGCAACGTCAGGAAATTCTGGCGGAAATTACCAGTTTGGAGGAAGGTTACAAGGCGGAAATTTTAGACCGCATTCCCTCAGATGAAGTTATTACTCGTTATTTTATTGGTAGTCCTGATGCTGCTGTGCAGCCTGAACCTTCATTGTTTACTGTTACACAAGGCGATGCGGTTAATAAAAACTGCTGGTGGGATTTGTGCGCTGGTCCCCATATCAATTTTACTGGGGAAATTCACCCCAAGGCTTTTAAGTTATTAAATGTCGCTGGTGCATATTGGCAAGGTGATGAAACTAAGCCAATGTTACAACGCATTTATGGGACTGCTTGGGAAACTCCTGAAGATTTACAAGCTTATTTAAAACAACGAGAGGAAGCACTGCGGCGCGACCACAGAAAACTCGGTCAAGATTTGAATTTGTTCAGTATTCAAGAGGATGCTGGCGGTGGTTTGGTATTTTGGCATCCCAAAGGAGCGCAAATTCGCCATATTATTGAAGATTATTGGAAGCGATCGCACCTTGAAGCTGACTATCAATTACTATACACTCCCCATGTTGCTAATTTAGAACTGTGGAAAACATCGGGACACTTTGATTTTTATCGAGAAAATATGTTTGATTCCATTGATGTGGAACAACAGGCGTATCAACTCAAGCCGATGAATTGTCCTTTTCACGTTCTCACCTATAAGCATGAATTGCACTCATATAGAGAGTTACCGATTCGGGTGTGTGAACTGGGAACTGTTTACCGCTATGAACGTTCTGGGGCTTTACATGGTTTGATGCGGGTGCGGGGTTTCACTCAAGATGATGCTCATATTTTCTGTCTACCGGAACAAATCGCGCCGGAAATTTTGGGAGTTTTAAACCTGACTGAACAAATTTTATCAGATTTTGGTTTTACTGATTACGAAGTTAATTTATCTACTCGTCCTGAGAAATCAGTGGGAAATGATCAGGTTTGGGAGTTAGCCACTGCTGCACTTAAAGAAGCGTTAGATAGCAAAGGTTGGGACTATATAATTGATGCTGGTGGTGGGGCTTTTTATGGCCCTAAAATCGACATTAAAATTAAAGATGCTATTGGTCGGAGTTGGCAATGTTCCACTATTCAAGTTGATTTTAACTTGCCGGAACGCTTTAATATGGAGTATGTTGCTTCCGAAGGCGATCGCCAAAGACCAATTATGATTCATAGGGCGATCTTTGGTTCTTTAGAGCGCTTTTTTGGCATTTTAATTGAAAACTATGCAGGTGATTTTCCTTTATGGTTAGCACCAGTCCAAATCAGGTTATTACCTGTTAGTGATGATGTGCGCGAATATGCTAAATCTGTAGCTGCTATTTTTAAGAAAGCCGGGATTCGGGTAGAAGTAGATAATAGCGGTGAACGATTAGGTAAACAAATTCGCACGGCTGAATTAGCAAAGGTTCCTGTTGTCGCTGTAATTGGCAAGAAAGAGGTGGAGAACCAAAGTTTGAGTATTCGGACTCGGCAAAGTGGGGATTTAGGTGTGTTAAGTATTGATGAAATTTTACTACGTTTGCAGGAGGCGATCGCTTCTAAGGAGTTAATTTAGATTTTGTCTTTAAGGGCAAGATATAGCAATTCCTATTCAAGTGAGGTACAAGCAGTAATAATTAAACGCAGATGGACGCAGATAAACGCAGATAATTTTGTACTTTATTAGACTAGGAAATGCTATAAACGTTAGCGTAGCTTGCGCGTAGCGCGTACCACAGAGATGCAGAGGACACAGAGAGGTCAGGAAGAGAGGTTTTTTAGTTTGAAGTTTCTCAATTTTTCTTTAGCTAGTTGAACTCACACGTTTTGAATTTTACTATAGGATTTAATATGACTACTCTCACACCATCACAAACGAACACGATTCCAGAGATTCCTAAAAGAGGAATGCCGGTTACTCTAATAACTGGGTTTTTAGGAAGTGGTAAAACCACTCTTCTCAATCAAATACTCAAAAACAAAGAAAATTTAAAGGTTGCTGTTCTAGTTAATGAGTTTGGCGATATTAATATAGATAGCCAATTGCTGGTTTCTGTAGACCAAGACATGATGGAACTCAGTAACGGTTGCATTTGCTGTACTATCAATGATGGCTTGGTTGATGCTGTCTATCGCATATTAGAAAGAGAAGACCGCATTGATTATCTCGTAATTGAAACTACAGGTGTGGCTGACCCATTACCAATTATTCTCACCTTTCTAGGCACAGAACTCAGAGATTTAACTAATCTCGATTCTATTATTACTTTGGTAGATGTAGAAGCTTTTGATGCGGAACATTTTCAGAGTGAATCGGCTTTAAAACAGATCACTTATGGAGATATAATTCTCCTGAATAAAGTTGACCTTGCTACTCCAGAAAAAATCAAAGAAGTGGAAACTTACATCCAAGGAGTGAAAGTGGGGGCGAAAATTCTGCCCACCCAATATGGAGAAGTGCCTTTACCATTGATTTTGGACACACAGCTAACACCCCAGCAAGAGTATATCTCTATTGCCGAGGCGGATGCCCAGAAAGAGCATGAACACCATCATGAACATGAACATGAACATCATGATCATGAACACCATCACCATGAACACCATCACCATCACTCAGACCATTTAGATAATGATGGCTTTATCTCCATCTCTTTCCAAAGCGATCGCCCTTTTGATGTTCACAAGTTTGAAGCCTTCCTCACCGAAGAAATGCCAACCGGAGTATTTCGTGCCAAAGGCATACTTTGGTTTAATGACAGTGATCTGCGTCATATCTTCCAACTTAGTGGACCACGCTATAATTTACACGCCGACGATTGGTGTTCTCAACCAAAAAATCAGCTAGTTTTTATTGGCAGAAACTTAAAAACCAGTGAAATTCACACTCATTTGCATAAATGTTTGGTATGATGAGGACGTGTAAAGTTATGTTACACTCATTCATTAGTCAGAGGTAGTTAGAGGTGAATAGCAACCTAAATCTAACAACTGACTAATTCATCAAAACATTCCTACAAAACTCAAAAAATGACTTTATCGATTCGTCCCGATCTAACTTCTGCCGATCAGGTACTATCGTCTTTATCTGCTCAAAAGCAGCCAAAAGTAACAGAAGCAGAAATGATGCAGGCTGTGCGGACTTTGTTGATTGGATTAGGAGAAGATCCAGACCGCGAAGGACTCAAAGACACTCCCAAAAGGGTGATGAAAGCCTTGCAGTTTCTCACAAAGGGATACACTGATTCTTTGGATGAACTGTTAAACGGAGCAGTTTTCACAGAAGATGCCAATGAAATGGTGTTGGTTCGGGACATCGATATTTTCAGTTCCTGTGAGCATCATATCCTGCCAATTATTGGCCGCGCTCATGTTGCCTACATTCCTAACGGTAAAGTCATAGGTTTATCTAAAATCGCCCGCATTTGTGAAATGTATGGACGACGTTTACAAGTACAAGAACGTCTCACCACCCAAATTGCTGACGCATTGCAAAACTTACTCAAACCCCAAGGTGTCGCAGTAGTTGTGGAAGCCACCCATATGTGTATGGTCATGCGCGGTGTGCAGAAGCCCGGTTCTTGGACTCTTAGTAGTGCCATGCGTGGAGTTTTTGCCGAAGATTCCAAAACTCGCGACGAATTTATGAATTTGATCCGCCACAATGCTAACTTTCATTAAATCGTTGTCATAGAGCTAAATCTATTTAGCTCTTGATTTAGGTGTAGAGATGGGAAAATTCTTGTCTCTACTTTAAGAAATAAACTAGAAATTAAAAAATAATTATAAGTAACAAAATATACGAGCAATTATTCGGTTGTATGAGGATTAACTAAATTGAACAAAAGCACTAATGTTAAAATTAAGGTAGAAGCAAATTGTGATAATTTCAGAATTACAGTTTAATAATCAAGGCTTAATTCCAGCGATCGCGCAAGACTACAAAGATGGCACAGTGTTAATGATGGCATGGATGAACCAGCAATCCATCGCCCAAACCCTAGCCACGGGTGAAGCCCATTACTGGAGTCGTTCCCGTTCCGAATTGTGGCACAAAGGCGCAACATCCGGACACATTCAAAAAGTCAAAGAATTATTTTACGACTGCGACGGCGACACCATTCTGATTAAAGTTGAGCAAATCGGCGACATCGCTTGTCATACTGGTGCAAGAAGCTGTTTTTTCAACTCCGTCCAAATGACAGATAACTGTTAACTAAGGTGGTTTTATGACTTTGAAAAAATCAAATATTCGTAGGTTGGGTTGACGTAAGGAAACCCAACATCATTGGTCGCGTTGGGTTGCGCTGCGCTTAACCCAACCTACACTTGGAATCAATCCAAAATCCAAAATCTAAAATCCAAAATTGTATGTCCCTGACAATATATAACACCCTCACCCGTCGAAAAGAAACCTTCCAACCGCAAGAACCAGGGAAGGTGAAAATGTATTGCTGTGGTGTCACGGTGTACGATTACTGTCATCTGGGTCATGCACGTTCTTATATAGGTTGGGATGTAGTCCGGCGCTATTTTCAGTGGCGGGGATATGAAATTGAATATGTGCAGAATTTTACTGACATTGACGATAAAATTCTCAACCGCGCCAATTTAGAAGGAACTTCGATGGAAGAAGTTTCTCAGCGCTACATAGACGCTTATTTTGAGGATATCAGACGCTTAAATGTCATAGATGCGTCAGCATATCCCCGTGTAACTGAACATATCAGCAGTATTCACCAATTAATTCAGGAATTAGAAACCAGAGGTTACGCCTACGCCGCCAATGGCGATGTTTATTACAACGTGGGTAACTTCTCCGAATATGGTAAACTTTCCGGTCGGGTTGTGGAAGAGATGCAAGCCGGGGCGAGTGGTCGGGTAGATGTTGAAGACCCATCAGCACAGAAAAAACAAAACTCGGCTGATTTTGCTTTGTGGAAAGCCGCTAAACCAGGGGAACCAGCATGGGATTCGCCTTGGGGTGCTGGTCGTCCAGGATGGCACATTGAATGTTCGGCAATGGTCAGGTCAATACTGGGCGATACCATTGATATTCATGGCGGTGGTGGTGATTTAGTCTTTCCTCACCATGAGAATGAAATTGCCCAATCAGAAGCGATTACTGGTCAACCTTTGGCGCGTTACTGGATACACAATGGCATGGTAACGGTGAACGGTGAGAAAATGTCTAAGTCTTTGGGCAATTTTACCACAATTCGCGAGTTGCTTGATCAAGGTATCGACCCGATGGTGGTGAGATTGTTTATTTTGCAGGGACACTATCGCCGACCTTTGGATTTTACCGAAGATGCGATCGCTTCCGCAGAAAACGCATGGAAGACGGTCAAAGAAGGTTTACTCTTTGGTTTTAGGGAGTGGGGAGTGGGGAGTAGGGAGTGGGGAGTAGTCCCTGGAAATAATTCTTACATTGAGAGTTTTCAAGCTGCGATGGATGATGACTTTAACACGCCAGGGGCATTAGCGGTTGTATTTGAACTGGCGAAGGAATTACGCCGTCAGAGTAATCTGTTGACTCACGCAGGAAAAACAGACATTCCTCCAGAACAAATTCAGCAGCAATGGCAAACTCTGATGAATCTAGCTCAGGTTTTGGGACTAGAAGCGCAACCAGAAGCCCCTAGCGCCACCACTAGCGGGTTAACTGATGAAGATATTCAAACTTTAATTCAGCAGCGACAAGCAGCCCGTAAAGCGAAGGATTTCGCCGAAAGCGATCGCATCCGCAATCAATTAAAGGAACTCGGCATTACTTTAATTGATCAATCAGATGGTACAACTCGTTGGCATTCCTGATGGACATTTACTTGAATCGTAAGATTTAATCGGGTAATGTGAGCAGTCAGGATTGTTTTACAAGGAAACTCATGCATAAAAAAACTATACTTAGTTTGCTTTCGACTCCTATGCTAGTTAGTTCTATTCTGGCTATGGGAGTCATGGCAAATCAAGCACAGGCGGCCGAACCAGAAGCAAACGCAGATAAACTAACCTGTGTACAAAATGAACATATATGGAAACCAGTGTGTGCTAGAGCTTCGGTATTAGCTCAAATTCCTGAATATGAACCTGAAATCGAGTTTTCTGGTGAAAATGAAGATACCTTGCTAGCCTTTAACATTCAAGAAAGTGATATGGCCGTTGAATTATTTAACTGTGACTGTCCACAGTGTATAAATTCCTTGCGTCAGATGCGCGGTGTAGCACCTTTAGTTTATTAGGCTTTCTTAATCAGGCAACTTTTTTCTGATTACGTGGAAATCTGGTTTTTGACCTCACCTCCTTTGAGGCTTGTGTGAAATTGTCGGAGTTGCTGAAAGCAAGTATGAATTTAAGAGACGTTCTGTGGAACGTCTCTACAAGGGTTCTAGGAAACGCACATTTAATTTTTACCAGATGTCTTTGGTTTGAATCTGGTAGGGTGCGTTATGCACTAAATTATTAACGCATCGAGGATTTAAGATGGTGCGTTGCGCTAGGCGACAACACACCCTACAAAAAAGGATTTACAGTAAATTTCATCACTTGTGTGTACACCGTGGTTCCTTACCAAAGAGAGGGGTTGGGGGTGAGGCTTTGTACTTGATGAAACAGCCCTGCTAAGAATAGGAATAACTACCAGCCCAAGTCACCCATTTATGAGATATTCCTATATGCAATATTCCTCCAGTTTTCTCTGGCTCAATGATGATTGCTCCTGTTAAGTCTGCGCCACTGAGTTCGGCTTCATTGATATTACAACCAATTAAATTGGCCTTTCTGAGATTAGCGTTTCTTAAATTAGCCCCGCTCATTTCCGCCTCACTCAGGTTTGCAACTACCAAGTTGGCAATTTCTAAATTTGCACTCCGCAAATCTGCACGGCTTAAATTTGTCTCCTCTAAATTGACCCGAATCAGGTCAGCACCAATTAAATTGACTTCACTCAAGTTTGCACCGTTCAAGTTTGCACCACTCAGGTCAGCATCAGTCAAATTTGCCCGACTAAAGTTACATCCACTTAAATTAGCTTGGCTGAGATTAGCACCACTCAAATCAGCTTCAGTAAAGTTAGCACCACTCAAGTCAGTAGCACAAAGATTTATTTGATGTAAATTGGCTCGATTAAATGTGCGTTCTCCTGCTGCATAAAGATTCAGGATTTTGTGAGCATCCATATTGTCACCTCGCAATGTCTACAGGTCAGCAAGTTGAGTTATCAGTTGCACTCTACTCACACCACACCAAAGACAATTTTGTTGAGTTACCAGCAACCGGAATTTTGATAAAACTTGTTACTCTATTGTGCTATAATTTCAAGCTATTTAAAAAATACTTCATAGAAATATACTAAATGACTGATTTCAAATCCACCCTATCTCAAGCAGTGGCTGCATATCGCGGAGAAGGGGGCGCACGTCCTACTGCCCAAACACTTGTAAATGCGTTATTACAAGCAGAAAAAGCTGCTAAACAAGAACGGCTAACTTATCCCTTTGAGTCGCTGCTGGGTAAATGGCAACTTTGCTTTGCTACTGGGACTAAAAAAGCTCGCCAACGAGGTGGAATTATTTTAGGGAAGGGTTTGTATGTGCCGAAATTTGTCGCCGTCCAGATTTCTTTTAGTTCACAGCCAGATTCCACGAAGGGGGAAATTGCTAATCAGGTACAGTTAGGCGCGGTGTTGTTACAGCTGACTGGACCAGCCAAATATTTAGGTAAGAAGAATTTATTGGCCTTTGACTTTAATTATCTGCATTTTAGCCTGTTCGGTCGTATAGTCTACAACAAGCTGATTCGCTCTGGTCAGGCTCAAACTGAGGATTTCTATGAGCAGCCTATAGCTAAATTACCTTTTTTTGCTTTCTTTTTAGTGACACCAGATTTTATTGCGGCTCGTGGTCGGGGAGGTGGGTTAGCTCTCTGGATTGGTCATTAGTCATTGGTCATTAGTCATTGGTCATTAGTCATTGGTCATTGGGAAGTTACCATCTGCTCCCCCCTGCTCCCTGCTCCCTGCTCCCTTGCCTCTTTCCCCCTGCTCCCTGCTCCCTGCTCCCTTGCCTCTTTCCCCCCACTCTCCAGTCAAGTATCTATAGATATATTTTTTTATTAAAAATCTATTTACTTTTTATCTCTCAAGGTAGAATATAACAATTAACTTAAACTTGGGAATCCTCCAAAGGGTACATTCCCAAAGATCACTTGCCAATTCATCGCAGAGTTTAACCGGGGTCAGATGACGCAAGCTTTTAATCAAGTCCATGAGTGGGAACAACGCCGAGACGAAGCTAGCCGCTACTACAAACAGGGGCAGTTTCAAGAATATCTCAATTTTGCTAGTGAAAATTTAGAGTTAGCCAGAGCCATTCCAGACCGAGCCAGAGAAGGGCATACATTAAATGATATTGGTTTAGCTTATCTGAGTTGTTGCCAACCTCTACAAGCATTAGAGTGTTTTCAGCAAGCTCGTTTGGTAGCTACAGAAATTGGTAACAGACGAGCCGAAGCGATCGCACTGAGCAATCTCGGTTCTACTTACAGTCGTCTGGGGCGATTATCACGAGCGCTGGAGTATTTTGATCAAGGATTAAAAATCTTTAGAGATTTGCAAGATATTCCCGGCGAAATTTCTACTCTCAATGATGTCGCACTAATTTATAGCAAGTTGGGTAAACCCAAGCGATCGCTGTTGCTACAATACCAAATTTTGGCGATGCGTCGCACACTAGGAGATTTTTCTGGTGAAGCCACTACCCTCAATGGTATTGGTTATGCTTACAGCACTTTAGGGCAGTATGAGCAAGCTTTAGAATTTTTGCAAGCAGCGCTGCCAATTCAACGAGCTGTGAAGAATGTCATGGGCGAAGCTACTACCTTAAATAATATTGCTTCTGTTTATGGTGATTTAGGCGAACCGAAAAAAGCACTGTTACTTTACTCTCAAGTTTTATTGACACGTCGGGCGATTAAGGATCGCGCTGGTGAAGGGACAACCCTACATAACATTGGTTTTACCTACCATCTGTTGGCGAATAACCGTCAGGCGATGAAATATTATGAGCAAGCGATCGCTATTTATCAAGAAATTGGTGATTGTCTGGGGGAAATTTCCACGCTGCTAAATATGGGTAATTTTTACGCTAAAACTAAACGCAAAAAGTTAGCGCTATCTTACTACCACAATGCTCAAGATTTAGCGAAAGCCATCGAATCTCAGCAACTTTTGCAAAAGGTTCAGCAGTGCATGGATGGGCTTTAACAGTTATCAGTTATCAGTGAACAGTTATCAGTCAAGAGGTTAATTGGCGTGATCACTGTTCACAGTCTCGGTTGGGGGTGAGGTTCTGTAAAAGCGATCGCTCTATAACTTGACTGATCAACTGATTACCTTGCAAGTTGAAGTGTATATGATCTTGATACAAGGCTTTTGCTTCTGGGTGTGCGTTGAGTAATGGTAAAAAGTCTATATACGTAATTTGCTGCGCTTGGGTAAAGTCAATCAGTCTTTGACGGGTTTTAATTTCGTAGTCACGGGGGCCTGGTTCACCAATTTCTCGTAATAAGGGAGTCATCAGCAGCAAAAGTTGGCTATTATTTTGACGAGTGAATGCTTGGATTTGCTGAATCGCCTCTAAATTAATTCCGACTATATCCCCCGCTTCTTTCTGCACGGCTTTCATTTCCGGGATAGGCTTTGGTTTAATTATATACCGTTGCCATACTTCCACCAATGCTAGGGGAGGTTTTTGATCTGGGTAATTGCGATCGCGTCCCACTGGTAAAGAAGTCGGTGCAGTGCCAAATAAATCATCTGTATTAATTAATAACACTACTACTTCAGCCCTAAAGCTGCCAAATCGTTGTAAATAGGCTAACTCGTTTCTGGGACCCCAAGAATTAGCTGAAGCATTTAACACTTCTACATCCTGGTAATTACCAATATTTTCTTTTTTTAAAGAACGAGCGAGCAGATTGGATATAGTATTATCCTGGTCTGTCCACCAGCCACCATTAGCAATAGAATCGCCAATAATTAGCACCCGTAAAGTAGAAGGAGCAGGTATATTTTCAATAGGCGCACTTCGCATAGAATACTGATTAACTTCAATCCGATTACCAAAACGGCGAGTGCGTTGATTTGGGGCTAATAAATAACCAATGTGCGGGTCACCAATATAAAGCAGTGGATTCCCAAAACCAAACAGCGATCGCAATCCCACCTCAACCACCACACATAACCCCAAAACCGCCAAAATTATAATTAGTGCTAACTTCACCAGTAAACGCCCTCCCATAAAACTTTTATCAAGCGGAGGTGCAAAAAACCTTTGCGAACCTTGGCGTTAACCTCCGCGAACCTTGGCGTTAAAAACCAAAATTAAACATTGTTGCAAAGCTTAAACAAAATATTATCTGTAATTTAGCTTGAACAGCAAATATAAAGACTACAATCAAAACGGACAAATTAGCACTGTAACAAAGGAGGTTTACAAAGCTATGTCCGATTTAAATCGCGGAATTATGAAATTTAAGGGTGCAGATTCCCCCAAAGTAGTGACCATCTCTACTGTGCTGCTATTGGGATCGATTGCTGCCTTGATTATTTGGGCATTGCAAGCAGCCTATGCGCTAAACTAAATAATTGGCAACAGAAGAGGACACTTGCAACAACGGTTACCGCCGCAGTCAAGTGTCCATCCAGCAAATTAAATCACAGCACCCTCACCAACATCAAAAAATTTCAGAAAAACTTGAGAATTTTAGATTTGAGGTTTTAGATGGAAAATGAATCTAAAATCAAAAATCCACAATGATTGAACTTTGGGGACCCTTAGTTATTTTAATTGTCTGTTCAGTCTTGGGCGGGTTACCAATTATTGGTTGGATTACCTCCGCCCTCAAAGGCAGGCAATTATCACAAATTGGCACTAAAAACATCAGTGTTTCAGCCGCTTTTTATCACGGCGGTACATGGGTAGGTATTCTGGCTGTTATGTCAGAAGCGATCAAGGGAATTGCGGCAGTTTTGCTGTCTCGTGTATTTTTTCCCGCAGGATCGGCTTGGGAATTAATTGCCCTTATTGCCTTGGTATTAGGTAGATATGGGGTAGGCAGAGGGGCAGGTACAACCAATGTCGTTTGGGGATTTATTGTTCACGACCCCCTTGTAGCCATATTTACAGGTCTGTTAGCAATTATCAGTTTTACAGTTCTGCAATCTCGGCAACTGGTAAAATTCGGAGTTTTATTTGTATTTCCCTTGTTTGTGTTACTTCTGAATGTGGGCAATTTCCCCAAAATCATGGCGGCTATTGTCCTAGCTGGAGTCTTGGGATGGATTTACACAAAAATTCCCGATGATTTGAATTTGCCAGTCTCAGAAGCTAATACAGATTCACAAGCAGCTTTGACATATTTACGAGGTGATAGCTCGATTCTTTCTTTAGATGACCAGTTGGATGCTGTCTTAGTCGGACAAAAAGCCGCGACATTATCTCAAATTAAGCGCTGGGGCTATCCAGTGCCGAAAGGATGGGTGATTTCTCCTATGGATGATCCTGAACATTTAATCGCCATTCTTCAGCCTTCGGATTTATCTCCTTTAGTCGTGCGTTCCTCTGCTATTGGGGAAGACTCCGAACAAGCCTCTGCGGCTGGACAGTACACAACTATTTTGAACGTTACCAGCAAACGGCAATTACAAGCGGCGATCGCTCAAGTCCAAGCTTCTTACAATCATCCATCGGCTGTACAATATCGTCGCGATCGCGGTTTACCAGATACAGCAATGGCGGTACTGGTACAACAACAAATCCAGAGTGTATATTCTGGTGTTGCTTTCAGTCGTGACCCCATCACCCAACAAGGCGATGCAATTGTGATTGAAGCTTTACCCGGTAGCCCCACTCAAGTTGTTTCGGGCAAAGTTACACCAGAACAATATCGCGCCTTTGTGGTGGAAACCGAGAATATTTCCTCTGTGCAATTGGAGGGAAGGGGGCAAGTTCCACAAGCATTAATCAAGCAAGTAGCATATTTAGTCCGGCGATTAGAAAAACAATATCACGGACTGCCTCAAGATATTGAGTGGACTTATGACAGTCAAAATCTCTGGGTTTTGCAATCTCGACCCATTACCACCCTACTACCCATCTGGACTAGGAAAATAGCCGCCGAAGTCATTCCTGGGGTGATTCAACCCTTAACCTGGTCGATTAATCGCCCCCTGACTTGTGGCGTTTGGGGAGATATTTTTACTTTGGTTTTAGGCGATCGCGCCTTGGGATTAGATTTTACCGCAACTGCTACGCTGCACTATTCCAGAGCTTATTTTAATGCCTCCCTCTTAGGACAGATTTTTCTGCTGATGGGTTTACCACCCGAAAGTCTGGAATTTTTAACCAGAGGGGCTAAAATGAGCAAACCGCCGTTAAAGTCCACTTTGGCGAACTTGCCAGGATTAATGCGGCTGCTGAAGCAAGAACTCAGCTTAGAAAAGGATTTTAAGCGAGATTATAGTAGAAAGTTTATTCCTGGTTTGTCACAATTAACACAGGAGTCAACAGAAGGACTAGCAGCACCCCAGCTGTTAGCAAGAATAGATTTTATTCTGGAATTACTCCGCAGTGGAACTTATTACAGTATTTTAGCGCCCTTGAGTGCCGCCTTGAGACAGGCAATTTTTCGCGTCAAAGATGGAGAAATTGATCACAGTGTCGCCCCAGAAGTATCAGCATTGCGATCGCTAACTGCTTTAGCTACAGATGCTAAACAGATATTACCTGAGTGTGAACCGAATCAAGTATTTGAATATTTGGCACAAACTCCAGAAGGAGTTAAAATTATCGCTGAATTTAAGGAACTGCTGGAAGATTACGGCTATTTAAGTGATGTAGGCACAAATATTGCTGTTCCTACCTGGAAGGAAAACCCCCAACCCATCAAGCAATTATTTATACAGTTATTGCAAAATCGACCAGATATAGATGGTGGAGATGCAATCAATCGGGTGTTATCAGCAAAGCGCAAACGAGGGGTAGTACAAAGACGGGTTGATATTAAAGGACGAGTCACCGAACTGTATTCTCGACTCTTGGCTGAATTGAGGTGGCGATTTGTCGCTTTAGAGCAAATTTGGTTGAAATCCGGCTTACTAAGAAAAACTGGAGATATCTTTTTTCTAGAATTGGATGAAGTTCGGCGGTTAGTCGTCGGGGATGATTTTCAACTCAGGCAAAATTTATCTGAGATAGTACAATTCAGGCGATCGCAATTTGACCAAGATAGTCAGTTTAATCAAATCCCCCTTTTAGTTTACGGCAATACACCACCCCATCCCTTACCTCCTTCTCCTTTTTACTCAGACCAAGTATTACAAGGTATTCCCGCCAGCCACGGACAAGCCGAAGGACGAATCAAGGTAGTAAGAAATTTACAAGACTTACCAGAAATCAACCGCGATACAATTTTGGTAGTACCTTACACAGATTCCGGCTGGGCCCCTTTGTTAGTCAGGGCTGGTGGCTTAATTGCTGAGGCTGGTGGACGACTTTCTCACGGTGCAATTGTGGCTCGTGAGTACGGTATTCCAGCTATCATGGATGTTCACAATGCTACCTGGATCTTACAGGATGGGCAACGGGTACGAATGGATGGATCTAGGGGAATTGTGGAATTATCTAACGACTTGAGGCCAGATTGAGTCTAAAAAAGCAAGGGAGAAAAGGAAGGTTGTTAAGGGATTTCCAGAAAATAAATTGCCCCATTTCATCAGACCATCTTTGTTCTTTATCCCCCCTGCACCCAGCACCCAGCACCCTCCTCCCCTGTTTCTTCTCACTCCTCTGGTTTCCAGTGAGGATTGACTAAACTTGTCAGAATATGATCTTCCCATTTACCATTAATTAATAAATAATCTCTCGCGTATCCTTCCACGACAAAACCGAGTCTTTTTAAGACATTACCACTGCGTCGATTGTGAGGCATATAATTAGCCATGATGCGATGAAAATTTAATTCTTCAAATACATAATCAGTCGCAACTTTCAAGGCTTCTGTCATATACCCTTTACCTTGCTCAGATTCTGCCAGACTATATCCTACATAGCAAAAATGTGCTGCACCACGGATAAAATTACTAAAGTTTATCGTGCCAATAACTTTAGTGGATTTTTTCTGTGGGAAAATGAACAGCTTTAATGATTGGTCATGGATGAACTCCAAGACATTATTTTCAATTTGATATTGCCAATACTCTTCTGTAAACAAATGATCCAATAAAATAGGATAAAATGGCGTAAAATAAGTTTTATTCTCAGAAAAATATTTAATTAGTTGCGGTATATCCTTTTTAATAGCAATTCTTAACGTCAGGCGATCGCTTGTGATCAGTGGTAATTCTGTTTTCATATAAGTAATAATTCTTACAATAAATCTGCCAGATCACCAAAATATTGGTAAGCTGATGTCTAATATCTACAGCATAAGATTGAGATGATTTAATCCCAAAGCTGTATTTTAAAAGAGCCAACAGAAAATGGTTCTTGATCAATCCAGTCTATAAGAAGGATAATGATGTCGGTGGGAATACGCTACAATTGGCAGAAAGCAGAGATTCAAGCGATATACAACACGCCATTCCTAGAGCTGATTTATCAAGCTGCTAGCGTGCATCGCCAATATCATGATTCAACGAAAATACAAGTTTGTAAGCTAATCTCCATTAAAACAGGTGCTTGTCCCGAAGATTGTGGCTACTGCGCCCAGTCTTCCCGTTATCAAACCGAAGTCAAGCCCCAAGCACTGTTAGAGAAGGAAACAGTCCTGAATATTGCCCAAAAAGCTAAAGCAACGGGCGTAAGTCGCGTTTGCATGGGTGCTGCTTGGCGAGAAGTGCGGGATAATTCGCAATTTGACACAGTGCTGGAAATGGTCAAAGAAGTCACCGATATGGGTTTAGAAGTCTGCTGTACTCTGGGAATGCTGACCACAAATCAGGCGAAACGCTTAGAAGCAGCCGGACTGTATGCTTATAACCATAATTTGGATACTTCCCAGGAATATTATAATACGATTATTACCACGAGAACTTATGGCGATCGCCTGAATACAATTGATAATGTTCGACAGACAAATGTCACAGTATGTTCTGGCGGTATTCTCGGTTTAGGCGAAAGTGTTGATGACCGTGTAGGGATGTTAGAAACGCTATCAAATTTACAACCTCATCCAGAGTCCGTCCCGATTAATATTCTTTCCCAAGTCCCAGGTACACCCCTAGAAAATCAACCAGATGTACCCATTTGGGAAGTAGTACGCATGATCGCCACAGCCAGAATTGTTATGCCAAATTCTGATGTGCGTCTCAGTGCTGGTAGGGCGAGACTTTCCCAAGTCGAACAAGCTTTATGCTTTATGGCTGGGGCAAATTCCATCTTTTCCAGCGATGATAATCAAATGCTGACAGTCACTACTCCCTGTCCAGATTACGACGCTGACAAAGAAATGCTGAATTTGCTGGGCTTAGAAATGCGTCCTCCTCACCAAAGACCGGAAAAGGTGACAATTCCGGCCGTTGTAGGTTAACCCCACTCCCTAAGCCTACGGTGTAGACACAAGTCCTAAAATTCTTCCCTCTTGACACTCCCCGCGATAAATCGACGGGGATTATTGGTTTAACGAAACCACTTAATCTAGAGTGACAAAGAATGTAGAGACGTTCCATGGAACGTCTCTACGAGGATGTTTGACAAGTTTATGGCTAACGCCACGCTATGGGCGAATATAATTCGCTATTACACAAACGTAGACTTATACTAACTTTCCTCCCCTCTGCCCCCTCCTCATTCACGCTGTAGCAAATTCTGTAAAACTTCGTTTACTGGGATGATGGAAGCCTAAAACAATATCGCTTTGGGGTATTCCTGCTGATAGCAAATCATCAACTACGCATAAATTAGTTGCATCTTCTTCTACCCAAATTTTGTCATTTTTAATACTGAGATACATGATAATATGCTGTATCTGCTTTTTGTCATCCCAGCCAAACCGAAACCAAAGATATTGGTCTCTTTGGTCGTCAAAAGCCAAGCGATCGCTGACTTCAATTGCCCTAGCTTCTGTAATTTTAGCATTTGTCATTTCATAATACGAACTCAATATCTTCTTGATAGCATTGCGGTATTTTTCTAACTTATCCATTGCTTAATTTCCTCTTTATCTGTGTTAACAACTATTAATAGAAGTTGATTTTGCTTGATGACTGCCTGTACAGATTTACGTTGAAAAAACTTTTCGTAAACAACATCATCAATAGCTAAATAAAGTGTATATTCTGGCTCAGTCAGTTGAATAAGATTTCGATAGACAATGTATTGTCCCAAGGCGTTGTGAAAATCATACATTAGTGATTTGCCCACAAAACTCTTGATTTCTACAACAATTTTTTGTCCCTGACGTTCTGCCGCAATTGGTTTTTCTGCTGCTAAGTCGGCATAGAGTTCAGCATCCTCATATTTTATAAAGTAAGGATCTGCCGTGATAGTCCAACAATCTTTGATCAATGCGTTCTTGACTTCATTATGATATATGTCTTTGGCTGGCATAGTGGCACGATTAAGTAATACTTTAAAAAAAATAGGGTAACTCTGGAAACTCCAGAACTACCCCAATTTTAGTTAAACTGCAAGCAAAGTTAATTAAGCAAAAGCAGCAGTTTTGACATCATTATTTGTTAAAATCTCTTGCAATTCGTCAGAATCTACTGTTTCTTTTTCCACCAGCATTTTCGCGATGAGATCAAGAATGTGGCGGTTGTTAACTAATACTTCTTTCGCTCTTGTATAAGCTACATCAACCAGTTTACGCACTTCTTCATCAATAGCCGCAGCAGTTTCTTCGGAGAAATCACGCTCTGACATGATATCTCTGCCTAAGAACATATTACCTTGCTGACGACCCAGGGCAACTGGTCCCAAGCGATCGCTCATCCCAAAACGAGTAATCATCTGACGCGCTACACGGGCTACTTGTTGCAAGTCATTAGAAGCACCTGTGGTTACTTCTTCATCACCAAAGATTAATTCTTCAGCTAAACGACCGCCTAAAGCTACAGCCATTTGATTTTCCAGATAAGAACGGCTATACAAGCCTGTATCCATCCGGTCTTCACTAGGAGTAAACCAAGTTAAACCACCAGCACGACCGCGAGGAATAATGCTGATTTTTTGTACTGGGTCATAGTCAGGCATCAAAGCACCAACTAAGGCGTGACCAGCTTCGTGATATGCTACTAAGGTTTTGCGTTTCTCGCTCATTACCCGGTCTTTCTTCTCTGGGCCAGCTAACACGCGATCAATGGCATCATTGATTTCATCCATAGCAATTTCGGTTAAATTGCGTCGTGCTGCCAAAATTGCCGCTTCGTTGAGCAAGTTGGATAAATCTGCACCAGTAAACCCAGGAGTCCGACGAGCGATTTTATCCAAGTCCACATCTTTGGCTAAGGTCTTACCACGGGCGTGAACTTTGAGGATTTCGCTACGTCCAGCATAGTCGGGACGGTCTACAACTACTTGACGGTCAAAACGACCAGGACGCAACAGTGCTGCATCTAAGACATCAGGACGGTTGGTAGCGGCAATAATGATAATGCCAGTATTACCTTCAAAACCATCCATTTCGGTGAGTAACTGGTTAAGGGTTTGTTCCCGTTCATCGTTACCACCACCTAAACCTGCACCCCGTTGACGACCTACAGCGTCAATTTCATCGATAAATACGATACAAGGAGCGTTGGTCTTCGCTTGTTCAAACAAATCGCGGACGCGGGAAGCACCCACACCGACAAACATTTCTACAAATTCAGAACCAGAGATGGAAAAGAAGGGTACACCCGCTTCTCCGGCTACAGCCCGCGCTAGCAGGGTTTTACCTGTCCCTGGAGGGCCAACTAATAATACACCTTTAGGAATTTTTGCTCCAACTGCGGTAAAGCGGTCGGCGTTTTTGAGAAAGTCTACTACTTCGTTTAATTCCAACTTGGCTTGGTCAATACCAGCGACATCACCAAAGGTTACCTGTGTTTGCGGCTCCATTTGCACTCTGGCTTTGGATTTACCAAAGTTCATGGCTTGGTTTCCAGGACCACTTTGAGCGCGACGTAGTAAGAAGAATAAACCCACCAGAAGCAATACAGGGAAAAATAAACTGCTCAGTGCCTTAAACCAAAATCCTTCATCAGTTTGGGGCAGAACAGCAAAATCAACGCCCTTTTGACTCAAATTATTGATTAAATCAGGGTCATTGACTAAAGTCACTACCTTTTTGTCACCACCATCTGTGGGGGTAACCAGCGCTGTCGAGCGGTCTGCACTCAGACTGACTTTAGCGACGCTACCTTTGTCAACTTCTTGAATAAATTGACTGTATCTCCATGTTTCTCTAGTTTGAGGTTGTTTGTCAAAGAATGCTGTTCCTAAAGCAATGACAACTATAAATAGCAGCGCATAAAGCCCCGCATTTCTCCATCTTTTATTCACTGAGGTCTATCCTCCTGTATTTTTTGTGAGTTAGCGTAGCTTCTCTGATATGAGAGGGCATTATTAAGAATTATGTTAACTTATCTTAAGGTATAACATAACGGTACGGCTGTCATGTTAGAAAAGCCTCCTTATTTGTAAAAAACTTGGATGGTAGGGATTATATTGTAGCGATCCTGTGGGCTGCCAGACAGTATGAATGGGGATAATTTCTACCACACTATTAGTGTAGGCGATCGCTTCAAATCCCCGCACTAACTCCGCATCCCAAGGTAACTCCCGCACCGTGGGCAAACACTTGATTAATTGCGATCGCACAATTCCCGGTAAAATTCCCCCTGTTAATGGTGGTGTCCACCAACTACCATGCTGCCATCCCCAAAGGTTACCTGTGGTAGTTTCTAGCCAATTGCCTGCACCATCAATTAAAATTGCTTCCTGAGAATTTAACTGTTGGGCGTGAGTCTTCGCCAACCAAGCACTGAGATAGTTGCCAGTTTTATGAGAAGGAAGACTACGATAAAAGTTTGATAATGCCAGAGTTGTGGTAATGCCGTGCTTTTGTTTGGCGATTAAATCCGCTGGTAGTAACCTTCCAGTTATCCACTCGCGTCCATCAGCAAACAGAGTAATTCTCAGAATTGGGAAACGTTCCCCCAGAATTTCCGCACCTTGACGCACCAGATTCCAGTTTGGTTCTCGCCAACCAAAAGATTGTAAAGAGAAAAGTAGGCGATCGCAGTGTGCCACCCAGTTAGTTAAACTACTATCGAGGCTAATACCATAAACGCGCACCGTTGTAAATACAGTCGCCCCAAAAAGTAACCCCGGATCATGAATATCTAATTCTAGGGTTTGGGATTCTATCAGTTTGCCGTTATACCAATAAATAACACTAACCTACTATATAAAACTCTTTGTCCTTATCTGAATTATCCCCCCTGCACCCTGCACCCTGCCCCCCTGCCTCTTCTCTTCTCCCCTGCACCCTGCCCCCCTGCCTCTTATTCAATCCGGTTCAGGAAATGAAACTCTATTTCCTTCCGGGGTAATAGTTACCTGTCCGCCCAAAGCTTCAATTTCACTAATTGCCCTAGCACGAGTATTGTCATCAACTTGATTATTTAATACCATTACCCAGGCGGATATTTGCGCTGTTTTACTGTCAGGGTTTTGACTTAAAAATATAGAAGTTTGCCGAGAACTTGCAGCAATTGATTGACTTTCATCATCTGAAAAATTGCTAGCCCATTCTGCCGCAGTAGCAAAAGATTCCTGAGCAGCTTTCGTATCTCCTAAAAATAATAACTCATCAATTCCCTTATAACGCCAGATATAATAAGACCTTTGAGGAACCCAGGGAGACAAAGACTGTAAACCCCTCTCCATAATTTCTATAGAGCGTTCTGGCATCCCCGCATACATAGAAACGCTGGTAGAAAGACTCAAATAAGCTGCTAAAAAGCGTGGATCACGTTCTAAAATAATTTCAAAATATTCTGGACTGAGGCGATAGCCTGTTTTAGCACGAGCTTCTTCATCACCAAAGTATTGTGCATAACCTAAATACACCCAATTGGCGATGAGATTATCATAACCAAAACTGGGCATTCTTTTCAGAAAATTCAGCCGCACACTTTCAGCATTAATTTCTCTTTCTAGAACATCCAAAGAGACATCTTGTTTGCTTCTTAACAAAATCTGGAGTTGAGGAAACTGAATCAAGCTAACTCCCAACAAACACAAACAGGCTACCAAAGGTGTAATTAAAGCTTGGCGAGATAAAAATAACATCTTTAGTTGATTCCAAAACTCCCCTCTCCTGGCTCAGGCTTGGGGTGAGGTCGATATATTTTATGCAATCCGCATTCGGTAAACACTGATTAAAAACAGCGCCTGGGGCGCTGCTAATTTCAAAGTATTATACTACTAAGCACTCAGAATGTTGAACTCTTCAAGCGCTACCTGTGAAGGCAACTTCAGGGAACTTCAATTGAGCTTCTGCCATCGGTCGTCTTCTGCCTTCTTCTTGCCAGTAGTTAATTACTTCTGTGGCTTTATTCAGCAATTCGACACGATCTACATCAGTAATCCAGTGTTTGGACTCTAATTCCTTTTTTAACTCTTCCCAAGCATCATTTCGAGGCCAGAAAAAATACTTCGTTAAAGGACTTGTGCCTTTACCTACGACTTGATCGACTGCTAGGGCAACGTTTTCGTCTAACCAAAGGATTTTAAGAATAAATTGGGTCAATCACACCTCCGAGGGATATCTGGGGATTAATACTAAGTTGCCGATCGCACGGGTGGAAATGATGCCCACTGTATATGCTGTGCGATCGCTTATTTTAACGCAATACTTCACCTGATGACCAAATAGTGGTTGCAAATTGTTCAACCGTGACCGATTAAAATTTAAAAGTTCCTTTATTCAACCAATTCCATGACTGAAAAATCTGCACTAAACCCAATTGTCATCTTCGATATTGACGGTGTTGTGCGCGATGTTGGCAATTCCTATCGTCGAGCGCTGGCCGACACTGTAGAGCATTTTACCAACACAGCCTATCGTCCCACCCCAGGAGATATTGACCAGCTAAAATCCGAAGGACTCTGGAATAATGATTGGGAAGCTTCCCAAGAATTTATTTATCGCCACTTTGAAACTCAAGGACAAACTCGCCAGCAATTGCAGCTAGATTACAAAACTATTGTCGCCTTTTTTCAATCTCGTTATCGAGGCACAGACCCAGAAAATTGGAATGGGTATATCTGTGATGAACCTTTATTATTACAGCCCAGCTATTTAGAACAACTCACAGAAGCAGGAATTGACTGGGGATTTTTCAGTGGTGCTACCCGTACTTCTGCGACTTATGTTTTACATAAACGTCTAGGTTTACAGTCACCAGTGTTAATTGCAATGGAAGATGCCCCAGGTAAACCAGACCCCACAGGACTGTTTGCCACTGTGGAACTCTTGGAAAAGCAAGTCAAAAATTTACCCATTATATATGTCGGAGATACTGTAGCTGATATGTATACCGTCAGGAAAGCACGAGAGATAAATCCTCACCGCAATTGGATTGGTGTGGGTATTCTACCGCCTCACGTCCAGGAAACAGCCGCCCATAGTCATGCTTATGGTGAAACACTACTAGCAGCAGGTGCAGCCATAGTTTTAAGTAACGTTGAACAACTAAATCCAGTCAAAATAGCAGAATTATGACAACAAGGAGGGAAAAGTTAACTTTCAAAAATCTAATTTTCTTAATTACGAATTACGAATTACGTTAGCGTAGCTCCTCTGAAAGAGGCATTACGAATTAGCTAAGATTAATCCAGCAATGGGTGCATAAATAACTCGCTGATTAAAATCTGGTTCCAAATCATTAGGAAAATAATCACAATGTCTGCACTTCAATTACCTGATGGTCCGAAAAATCATCCTTGGCTACAGACATACAAATGGCTGACTAGCCCGTTGGAATATATGGAAGACTGTGCTAAAAACTATGGTGATATTTTCACCCTCCGCGTCGGCCCAGTTTTTAAGCCTCAAGTATTCGTCAGCAACCCTCAAGCTATTCAGCAGATTTTTAGCACCGACCCCAAACATTTAGACTCTGGTGCAGCAGCTGGGATAAGATCGCCTTTGTTAGGGAAGCAATCACTACTAGCCCTATATGGAAAGCCTCACCAGCGACAACGCAAGCTGTTGACACCTCCCTTTCATGGAGAAAGAATGCTGGCTTATGGTGAGTTAATTGGTGATATTAGCCGGCAAGTAACTAATCAATGGCAGGTTGGTGAAACAGTTTCTGTCCTTTCATCGATGCAAGCCATTTCTTTTCAGGTAATTTTAAAGGCTGTATTTGGTCTAGCTGAGGGACCACGTTACGAAAAACTCAAAGAACTTTTAATTGCCATTCTCAATCCCAAAAGACCTGCTTTGAGGGCATTTGCACTGCTTTTTCCTCTACTACAACGAGATTTAGGTGCGTGGAGTCCTTGGGGAGAGTTTTTGCGTTTACGGCAGCAAATTGACGAACTTATTTATGCTGAGATTAAAGAACGCAAAGCACAGCCTGACTCATCCCGGACTGATATTTTATCCTTGATGATGGCAACTCGTGATGAAGCGGGTGAACAGATGACGGATGTGGAGTTACGTGATGAGTTGATGACTCTATTAGTAGCAGGTCACGAAACTACAGCTACATCACTGACTTGGGCTTTGTACTGGATTCACCATCAGCCACAGGTGCATGAGAAATTGTTGCAAGAGTTAGACACTCTGGGAGAACAACCCGACCCCAATACTATTTTTCGCTTACCTTATTTGAATGCAGTTTGTTCGGAAACACTGCGTATTTACCCAGTTGCAATGCTGACTTTGACTCGATTAGTCAAATCACCGCTACAAATTGGAGAATATCAGTTTGAGCCGGGGACGTTATTAATTCCCTGTGTTTATTTAACTCATCATCGGGAAGATTTATATCCTGATTCTAAGACATTTAAACCAGAGCGTTTTTTAGAAAGGCAGTTTTCCAATTCAGAATTTATACCTTTTGGTGGTGGTAATCGTCGCTGTATTGGTATGGCGTTTGCCTTATTTGAAATGAAACTGGTGTTAGCCACAGTGCTGTCTAATTGGCAAATGGAATTGGCTAATACTCAACCAGTGCTACCAGTGCGTAAAGGTTTGCTGTTCGGTCCTAAAGGAGGTGTGCAGATGTTTGTGAAGGGGAGGCGTGAGCAAAATCAGCTAGTCCCTGAGACTAGCACTAGTTAAATTAGACTGAGTAATGAGGACTGAGGGTAACTGTTCACACTCCCCCCGCCTCTCAACGATAAATTAGGGGTTCTGAGCATTTTGTAGGGGGGAGTGAATAACTACGACTGAGGACTGAGTGTAAAAACTTTATACATAAGGTACCATTATACAGTCAAATTCATGTTATTTAAAGGTCAGCTTTCTCATTTGACGTTTAATAATAATTAGGGAAATCTCACAAATAAATTATTTTAATCTTAAACCTGTTCTAAACCTGTTCTATGAAGCAGCTTTGCGATGGGTGTAATCTTGGTTCCATGTACCTTTAGTAATCATCCAGATTAGTTGAAATATTGCACGCCAACCAAGTTTTTGTATCATAGTTTTCATGCTAAAGGTATTGTTGAAGTTGTATGTATAGTGAATTCCAGGCAATAAAGAACGGTCACAGGCAAGTAATAATAAATCGCTGTTATTAATTATCCGCAGAAGCTCCCAAATCAATATTCCTTGCGTCTCTGTAAATCTTAGCGAGTATTCAAACTTGTCTTCTAATTCTTTTTCGGCATAAGTTACAATTTTAATTGCTTCTGTCGCAAAGCTTCCACCCATTGCATAATCTGGTTTAGCTTTAGAGATTTCATTAAATCGTGTTTTTTGGAGATAGTTTATTATTTTAGCAATCAATGCGTCTCTTTCGTAAGCATTCAGATTATCTGCACTTATATATTTGGGGGCTGTAAGTAACTCTTCTAATGACAGATTTGGTCGCTCTTTACGAACATTAAAAATAGTTCCTACTACATTTTTTAACGCTTGCGTTGGTACAAGTTCTAAAGATTCAAACATTTCGGCGACCGAATCATATTTATTCAGTTGTTCCAATTCATATTCTACATACTTAATTTTTGGAAACATCTGTTTATATTCTTCAGCCCGAAGATAAGTTTCTTGTACATACCATTTACAAATATCGTAAAAGTTAGCATTATCATCATGTTTACTCAAATTACGTGTAGCATTAGGAGACAGATACCATGTTCTAGACCATTCTGAAATACCTGGTACTTCATGAGATCGAAGGAGGCTGTATGCAGTCTTATCAAATTCTCTACGCAGAATGACTATTGCTATTTCTTCTTGTGATAAATAAGCATCTGGAAGTAAATATCCCCAACCTTTAATAAATGAATGGTTGGTTTCACAGTATATTTTACGTCCATTTTTACTTTTGTTTTTGATTTCCCTCATCTTCAAGGGCATTAATTTACTTAACTCACTATCATCTCCATTATTAAATTTTTGCATTGGAGAACCATTCATTATTGGTAATCCTTCGTGGATACTCACAGTGTTCTCTGCTTTGGATAGTAATTCTGTTAAATAATCAGAACCACAACGCCCACTATTTATAGAAAATATATATTTTATACTCATCCTACATACCTATTTTTCATAACTCATTGTATATAATACCATTGACCTAAATAGGCTAATTTTGTGCATCAACTTAGATAAAATAAGATGTAGGTAAATCCCGATAACATAGCTTTTATTAATGCAGTATTTTAACATAGTCATGCTACTGGCGTGGCAAGCTTAAAATAGTGCATTAGGGAAAAGGTAGAAAACATTGATTTATCTCAATTTTATCAAAAATCTATTGCATCATTTTAGCCTTGTCACGCCACGACAGTTTTTCTAAAAGCTAAAATCTCACCTTATTTATGTGTTTTCATCAATACAGGTTTCCCTGTAGATATAGCCTGTTCGATAATATCTACTGCTCGACTCACTCCCCCTGC
The DNA here is from genome assembly GCA_007692755.1 of Nodularia sp. (in: cyanobacteria). Lineage (GTDB taxonomy): Bacteria > Cyanobacteriota > Cyanobacteriia > Cyanobacteriales > Nostocaceae > Nodularia. The sequence goes on from REBL01000150.1 coordinate 32,045, forward strand.
TTTTTGAATAGCCTCTTGTAGTCTCAAAGCATTCTTTGTATAAGAATCTTCCGTCAGCACCTTTTTAATAGCTGTTCTTAAACTATTAACATTTACTCGCTTGAGGGGTACAACTTCACCACATCCAGCCCAAGCTATACGCGCTGCTACACCAGGCTGATCATTAGCAATTGGGATAGCCACCATTGGGACTCCATTGTTCAAAGATTCCAAAGTGGTATTCATCCCGGCATGAGTAATTGTTAGGTTAGCTTTTTGCAGTAATTCGAGTTGGGGTGCAAAACCAACTACTAGGGGATTTCCTGGCAAACCTTGCAAAACCTCTGGACTGGCAGAACCACCAAGAGTAATTACTAATTGAGCATCCAAACCATTACAAGCTTCGGCAATACTTTTGAAAACTGGTAACAAGCGATTTTGTATGGTTCCTAGCGAGGCATAAATTAACGGTTTGCCATTTAATTTATCAAAAGGGAATGCAGGCACTTCTCTACCACTTGGACTGTGATAAGGCCCTGTGAAGTGGAAACACTGGGGCAAATTTTGTCTGGGAAATTCTAATTCAGCAGGTTGTTGACTAATTTGAGCTAGTTGGGAATAGCGTCCATTGGAGTTAGCATGGGGGGGTAAATTCCAATCTTGGCGAGATTGATTAATCACTTCTGTGATGGGATTGACAATCCTACTCAGAAATTGGTATGATAAAGAGTTACGCAGTCGTCCCCACAAAGTTTTATTGTAGCCCCAAGTTGTGAAATAAGGTGGTATGTTCTCTTCTCGATTAAGTACAACAGCACTGCAAATAGTGATAAAAGGAATGCCCAGCAAATCGGCGACACTTCCTCCCTCTGGTGTAACTTGATCTACTAACAGTGCTTCTACACCTGCTTCTTTGATCACTGCTGGGGCTTCTCTGAGCATTACGGTTGCACTATATTTCAGGGCATTGACAGTATATTTTAATGCTGCACTTCCACTGAGTTGACCCAACTCAGCCAAGGATTCTGCGATCGTTCCACTAGGGAATTCCAATTCACCAATCGCCCGAAATTCCAATCCTGCTGCCAGTGTCTGGGGTTTTGCATCCAATCTTCCCAATAAGGTGACTCGATGACCACGCTTTTGTAATTCCTTGCCCAGGGGCAGCATAGTGTTGAGATGACCTGATGTTGCTGGACATATCAATCCAAAATGAGTCATGTTCCCTATTTTCGGTAAATTAAAAGATATATACCAGAAAACAGGGACAGATGGCAGAGGGTCTATGAGATATATTTTTGATAATTCGCCTGGAACGTATAGTCAGCAATATTTACTGGAGTTTCAAAAATTTATCTAAAGCTACTACCATGCTGGGAGGCCAACGGCGGATATTTGTTACCCAGTTCATATCCTTGTAGCGGTTATCCAGTCCATAAGCTGCTACCCAATTACTTTCGGCTTCGCCTTGGTTGCCATTTACCCAGTAAGCTGCTGTGAGGGCGGCACGCATATCAGCAAATTGGGGATATTTGCGGACGATGTTTTTCATCTCGCGGATGGCTGCGTCGATTTCACCAGTTTCATAAAGGGCGAGGGCGTAGTTAGCCCGCGCAAAGGCAAAGTTTGGGGCAATTTCCATTGATTTTTGATAGTCTGCGATCGCATCTTGCCATTCTCCTAAACCTGATTTGGCATTACCCCGATTGTTATACGCCATCGGATCATTGGGATCAAGTTCTAAAACATGATTATAATCGGCGATCGCCTCTTGCCATTTTCCCAATCCTTCCAACGCTGTACCCCGATTCAAATAAGGATCTGTGGCATTAGGAGCTAATTCTATAGCTTGGTTATAATCTGTCAATGCTGCTTGCAACTTATTCTGACTCACCCGTGAATTCCCCCGGTTACTCCATGCACCTGCATTAGTGGGAAACTGTTCAATAATCTGTGTCCAGTAAGTTTCTGCTGTGGCAAAATCACCCTTATTCGTCGCTTTTAAAGCCTTATTTGCTAGTTCATTGCCTTCTTCTAACTGTTCTTGAGTAATACTAGGCATTTCCGATACTGCCAAAACTGGTGTACTCCAGCCCAACACCAGCAGCAAACTCAAAACAATCCCAATTAACTTGATCATCATCGATATATTTACCTTTAAAACTGCTAAGACACTATTGATCACTTCTGTACAAGAAATTTTCCAATCTCCCCTATGGGCGGGTTTACAGATATCATTGAAAGAAGAAGGCGGGCAGGATGCCCACCCACCCTATCTTCTCTTAACTACAATAACGACAACTGTTCATTAGGCGGTTTAAAACCCAAATGTTTATAGGCTGAGGTTGTAGCGATTCGACCACGGGGAGTCCGGCTTAAATAGCCAATTTGCATCAGGTACGGTTCATAAACTTCTTCAATTGTTTGGGTATCTTCACCTGTAGCCGCAGCAACTGTTTCTAAGCCCACTGGACCACCGTTAAATTGTTCAATTATTACACTCAGCATTCGGCGGTCTGTCCAATCTAAACCGCATGGGTCTACTTGAAATAGTTGCAATGCTTCAGATGCAACCGTTTCATTAATTTCACCCAATAATTTAACTTCCGCATAATCACGTACTCGCTTAAGTAATCTATTGGCTATTCTGGGTGTGCCTCTGGAACGACGAGCAATTTCTGTCGCCCCATCTTCGGCAATGGGGGTGTTGAGGAAGTTGGCACTTCTCAACACAATTTGCCTGAGTTCGTCAACTTCGTAAAATCGCAGCTTCTGGACTAACCCAAAGCGATCGCGTAATGGTGAACTCAGCGCCCCGGCACGAGTTGTCGCTCCCACGAGAGTAAATTTGTTCAGTGGTATACTTCTAATGCGAGCGCCAGCACCCTTACCAACGGTAATATCTAAACGATAATCTTCCATAGCTGGATAAAGAATTTCTTCTGTCATCCGCGAAAGACGATGAATTTCATCAACAAACAGGACATCTCCGGGTTTAAGGTTCACCAGTAGCCCTACAATATCTCTGGGACGTTCTAGCGCTGGCGCACTGGTAATTTTGTAGTCAACTCCCATCTCTGATGCTAAAATCATTGCCATTGTTGTTTTACCCAATCCCGGAGGTCCATATAGCAGCAAGTGATCCAGCACCTCACCCCTTGACTTAGCTGCTTTGATGGCAATATCTAGCACATCCTTTAAGTCTTTCTGCCCAATGTAATCAGCAAATTGCTGAGGTCTGATACTCTCTTCTTGCTTACCTTGTTCGTCAATAGCAGCTTCAGGTTGCAAAATGTTCTCGTTTGCAGGTGCGGGGGTGGACTCCCGACGGTTCTTCTTTGGTTGTCCGTTGGGTTCTTGAGGCTGTTTTTTCGAGGAGATTATCGCCATAATTCAGCTATCAACTTTGACTTGAGGACTATTTGAATGCCATCTACGCTTTCATGGCTACGAGTGAATACAAAATCAGGGGCAAAAATTTTCGGTGAGAACTACACGCGTCAATTTAGAATTTAAATTCCAGTCGATTACCCAGGAGTGAAAAAGTTATTATGTTATCTAAAAGAATCTTACCGTGCTTAGATGTGAAGGCGGGACGGGTTGTAAAAGGAGTTAATTTTGTAGACCTTAAGGATGCAGGTGATCCGGTAGAACTAGCCAAGGTTTACAACGAAGCCGGTGCTGATGAGTTAGTGTTTCTGGATATTACGGCGACTCATGAAGACCGAGATACAATTATTGATGTGGTGTACCGCACTGCTGAACAGGTTTTTATTCCCTTGACTGTTGGTGGTGGGATTCAAACCTTAGAAAATGTTAAAGCTTTGTTACGAGCAGGCGCTGACAAGGTTAGTATTAATTCAGCAGCTGTACGTGATCCTGACTTAATAAATCGGGCAAGCGATCGCTTCGGTAATCAGTGCATCGTGGTTGCAATTGATGCCAGACGCAGGATTGACCCCAACAATCCCGGCTGGGATGTATACGTGCGAGGTGGTAGAGAAAACACTGGTTTAGATGCGTTACGTTGGGCGCAAGAAGTTGAAAGACGAGGTGCAGGAGAATTACTAGTAACAAGTATGGATGCAGACGGAACTCAAGCTGGCTACGACTTAGGGCTGACAAGAGCGATCGCCGAATCTGTACAAGTTCCCGTCGTTGCTTCTGGTGGCGCAGGTAATTGTGAACACATTTATACGGCACTAACTGAGGGTAAAGCCGAAGCTGCATTACTAGCATCATTACTGCATTACGGACAATTAAGTGTGGCAGAAATTAAGAACTATTTGCACGCTCATTCAGTACCAGTACGGTTGTGTTCTTGACTTCAAAAACGTCATCAAAATTTAACCACATCCATCACCAGTTAGATACAGTTCTCTCAAACAGTGTTAACATTAGTTTACGAGTATGAATAAATATTAAGAAATATTATGTTGATTGTTATTTTACTATTTGACGTAGCGCTGGTGGCATGGTCACTGCACCTCATGGAAAAAGCCGTAGAGCATAAAGAGTTCTCTCTAATGCTGGCTGGGACATTGGTAGCGCTGGCAGCTGCTGCTATGTTGGTAGTTTATTTCCTCATGGGACACTGTATGACTTATTTGTTACAAGTTGCCTAAAAACCCTGTGTAATAGAAGATATACTTGACATTTAATCAATCTGGCTTGACAAAGCTGAAATATTAAGAAACTATTTAAATTTTCTGTAGTAAATTAAAATCCTAGAACTCCTTAACATACACTCAATAAATATCAGCTTCGTTAAGGAATCCTCTCTCCTTCAGGAAGCTACGGTGTACATACAAATGATTCGTTCGGTTAGTCAAAATTATGTTTTGTAGGGTGTGTTGTCGCGTAGCGCAACGCACCATTCTAGATTATCGGTGCGTTAGGACTAAAGTCCATAATGCACCCTACCCAAATCAAAGGGTTTTGGACTTGTGTGTACACGGTAGCCTTCAGGAAGAGGAGGTATGTCAAGCACTCGGCATATTTTGATTGATTAGGGATACCGAGTGCGTACTAACTAAATTAATAGCCGAACCTAATCTGCCCTCCACCATTTGACGGACGGATGTCTGTGTGTACAAATCCTCTGTGAACGGCGTCGCCTACTGCGGTAAATTCTGGTGTTGCCATTAAAATACTATGCCACTGCCGTAAGTCACTACGATTTAGTGGACAAGTATCAATTGCCCTCCCAGGAATGTGCTGTGAGTTACGCACGCCTATACGAAGCGCCGCAGGGCGATAACCTGAAGTAACACCTATAGGTTTGCCATACTTAGCACGCGCCTTGCCAAATACTACAGCCAATGCCATGATATTTCGCACAATATCTTGAGTATTTGGGATTCTGCCGGAGTCAAAATTTTTTGTCATTTCACCCCAGGTTAGAGGGATACCAGGAACAATAAATTCATTTACGTAAACTAACCCTACCACTGGCAAGGTAACACTTTTTCCGGTGCGTGTTCCTGCATTCTCTATAAGCTTTGTTGGTAGGTTATCTAGCTGTTCTGTTACTACGTGCTTTTCGGCGTGAACAATTAAAGATTGAGCCGTAGATACTCCTATATAAGCCGGGTAATCTAAATATCTTTTTTCCTTAAAATCTGCAAAAGCTTTGAGTGTTTCCTGTCCAACTATACCATCAACAGAAATTCCTAGTATTTGCTGTATTTCTTTGATCACCTCAGCACTTGCTTCAGTGATGTGCATTGCCTCCACGATGGTCTCTAAGCTTGGATACATAATTCAAACGCACGAATAAACTCCTTTTATTATATGTATAAAAGCCATCATATTGACAGATATTTTTTTAGTTATATTCATGTTGGAGAAACCCTAATAGCTTAGGTTTTTAATGTTATTTAATAAGTTTTAAGTCAGTTAAGTTTTTAAATTAATCTCAGTGTTCTTGCCCATGCAAACCTTTTACTCTATTTACTTGTTGAGAGTAAAGCAGGATGCGGTCTTTCTCTGGTAATTAAATGCCAATAGTACGGGCAGTCTGACATTTTGTTCGAGTTCATATATTTGTACCTGCAATTGCTGTATTCCTGACTCAAAAGACAATCACTATTTTGATGTTAGGGAGCATGAAAAGATTCTTAAGGAATTTAGGAAGTTAAAGGTTTAGTGAAGGAAATCAACCATAAATTAAAATAAACCTTACTTAACTTTACATAACTTAATAATTTTCTTGTTGAAAATTGACATAAGCTGCCATATAATTGATAATACGATAGCTTCAGAAAAAACACCTAAATAGCTCAAAGCTATATATAGGGTATCTGTAGAGAGTCGCATGGGGCTATAGCACAGTTGGTAGCGCGTCTCAATGGCATTGAGAAGGTCAGCGGTT
>REBL01000173.1 GCA_007692755.1 Nodularia sp. (in: cyanobacteria)
GCCTAGCATTTACCAATCACGGTAGAGTTTTTCTGCATAAAACATAATCTCTTCATTTGGTAGTCTAATTTTTGGTTGTTGTCGGGGGTACAGACTTTCAATAGCACTGGTATCTTGTTCAACAACTGTGGAAACTGCTCGTAATAATGAGTTTTTTAACAAAAACTTTGACCAAGGATTTATTCCCTGAGCATATACCAACACAAATGTTTTGGTGACTGTTTCTGTTTCTGGGTAAAGAATATGAACTTGAGCAATATTACTAATGGGTGTTTTAGCGAAGAAAACAGTAGTCGAAGGAAATGCGTATTCAAGTATATTATTTAGTATCTTGGGAAAGATTCCCAAAACCGGATTTTTAATAATTTCTTTGAGGGTGTTGTCAGCTCTACTAATTTTTTGCTCTACTTTAGCGTAGTAACCGTTTTCCTCAAAAGAACTAACATTACAGGATGAAATTTTAAATAGTTCTTTATGAGTACCATTTTGATGATTATAGTCATAATTAACCATCAAGCTACTCAAAAAGTCTCCCTGAATATTTGTTTCTCCAGCTACTCCCATAAATTCGTAGGTATCGACAATATTTTGATGCAAATCGGGAATAGGCAATCTTGGTTCAAATCCGCCATAAGTCCAGATACAATCATTGCGAAGAATTAGCTCTAACGGCTTGGTGATTGGCTGAGGGTCTTTTTTATTTTCTTGATATAGTCTGCCTTGAGCATCAAATTCTAAAGCATGAAAAGGGCAAGTTACAGTATTTCTTTCTTGACAAATCCAGCCATCTGATAAAGCTGCTTGCATATGTGGACAGATGTTGTTTAGGGCAAATACTTCACCTTTTTGGTTTTGCCAAAGCGCATAATCATTGCCATTTAAAGTAATTTTTTGGAGTTGATTAATACCCAGCATCGATTTATGAGCAACCAACCAAGGTGCGCCCGGTAAAATTGGTTTCATTGAGCTTCCAAAAATTATTCAAAATAGTTTTAACTTATTAACTAAAAAGTTAGTTAATAATTAATCTAATAAATTTGATCATTTATGTCAACTACTAACCAAATTTTTAGTTAGAATATCAGTCGTTAGTATGATGGTAAGCCGTGAGTCGTTCAACGCAGTCAAAGGTTTCGTCTAAAAAGCCGCGTCAGGTGCGCGATGCAGAGGCGACAAAAAAGCAGATTCTCGATGCAGCAGAAGCGGAGTTCTCCCGAAATGGACTTAGTGGGGCGCGGACAGAGGCGATCGCGAAAGGTGCAAAAGTCACCACAGCGATGATTTACTACTACTTTCAGAGCAAGGAAGGGTTGTATAAAGCGGTTCTGCAACGTCCGGTAGTGGAAATGTCGCAAGGGGTTCAACAGCTAAATCTGGATCAGTTTCCAGCAGATGCAGCGTTGAAAATCTTGATTAAACAGGTGATTGCTTATGAAGCGGTACATCCACAACGAGGGATGCTGTGGTTTCAAGAAGCGAACCAAAATCAGGGTAAATATTTTAAGTTAGGGAATTGGGAAGAAAATTTTGGGTATGTGATCAAAATTTTAGACCGGGGAATGGCTGAGGGTTGTTTCCGTCAGGTGGATGCTTTTCTGGTTACTCTCCAAATTGCAGGAATTTGTAATTTTTATTTCAACGCCCACGAAAATCTCAAACACATTAGACCAGATTTGCAACTACTGACTCCAGAAATGATTGAGCAGTACTCTGAAGAAGCGGTGAATTTGATTTTGGCTGGTGTGCGAAAGGGTGGGGAGTAGAAGAGGCAGGGCGCAGGGGAGAAGAGGCAGGGGGGAGAAGACGGTAACTTCCCAATGACTAATGATTAATGACTAATGACTAATGACTAATGACTAATGACTAATGACTAATGACTAATGACCATTTTTACCTGCTTTCAATTTAGGATAAGCAATGCGCTTGTGGTGAAATTGCAACCAAACATCTACAAAAATTTGGCTAATTTCTGACATTTCTTGCCGTGTCAGTCCGGAATCTACCATTTGATTACCTTGCCATTTGGCCCGGAGAATATTATTCAGCATGGTTAAAGCTTGTTCTGGGGTGGCATCTTTGAGCGATCGCAGTGCCGCTTCACAGGAATCTGCTAACATAACTATTCCGGTTTCCCGTGATTGGGGAATTGGGCCGTCATAGCGAAAATCGGCATCATCTAATATTAAGTTGGGATCTTCCTGAGACATTTGCTGTGCTTGGTGGTGGAAATAGGCAATCAGCATCGTTCCTTGATGCTCAGGAATAAAAGCTTGTATTGCTGTGGGTAAAAGGTGTTTTTGCGCCATCACTATTCCCTCAGTTACGTGCTTTTTGATAATTGCTGCACTTTTCCAAGGATCTTTAATTTCTGTTTCATGTTTATTCGGCCCCCCCATTTGATTTTCAATAAAGCCCAGAGGGTCGTGCATTTTGCCGATATCATGATACAAAGTTCCAGCCCTGACCAGTTCTACATTACATCCCAACTTTTTGGCAGCAGCTTCCGCCAGAGTGGCTACGAACAAAGTGTGCTGAAAGGTTCCAGGGGTTTCAGTAGCTAGTCGTTTTAATAAGGGGCGATTCGGATTGGCTAATTCTGCTAATCGAATGGAAGTAACTAAATCAAATACCTTTTCGAGGTAAGGACTTAAGCCCAAGGCGACAATACTCCAAGCTAAACCAGATAAAGCAAATAAGCCTGAGCTTTGAAGTACGACATACCAACCACCACCAAATGCTGCACCGATGAGGAGCTTCATGAACAGATACATACCACCCTGAGTCAAAGCGATCGCCACACCCAATAATGCTAATTCTTCGCGCGATCGCAATCTTTGCGCGATGCTACTACCCAATATTCCCGCCGCCCCACCAGCCAAAAGCGAAATTATGCCAATTTCCACGGTCATGGGTAGAATCAGCAGCAGTAGTCCCACAACCGTCACACCCAAAACAGGTGCATAAAAACTACCCAACAATAAACCAACGGCGCTCCAAGTGGTATACGGTACGCCAAAGGCTAGCACTCCTGGGGTACTTAGGGTCAGCAGCAGAACTAACAAGTAATCGCGCTGCCGCAATTTACACTTCATTCGTCTTCCGACTACAACAAAAATGCCAATTGCTACAGTCACAATGCCGGCTAATTTTGTCAATTCTAGCCAGTTATTCTCCCGGCGAATTAATTGATAATACTCCAGGACATCAAAGTGCCATTTAGTAATCTCTTCTCCCTTGATGACAATCAGTTCTCCTTGTTGCACCTCCACCATCACAGGTGATACACCATCTGATGCTTGCTGTATTTGTTGTTTGGTTTGTTCCTCATCATTCTTGAGATTGGGTTGCAGCACAGATAACAACAATTTTGTTACCAGAGGTTCGGCATTTTTGGAGACCAATTCCTGTACGTTGAGCTTTACTGCATTCTGGAGAATACTTGAGGGTAATCCTGGGGGAATTCCTTGAGCTAAAATCCTATCTGCACTCTGGCGAATTCCTGTTTTTGCTTGAGTCCATTCGTTATCTGATAATTTCAGGAGGGCAGTTTCGCTGTAAATTCGCTGAGAATTGGCCTTCTCTGGCTGTAAAAGTTGGTTTTTTGCTTGGGTGTATGCTTGGCGGACTTGCGAGGTTTGGACTATGAGGGAATCCAAGTTTTGCTCTGAAGTTGTGGCGCGATAAGCTTTTAGTTCCGCTACGGCTTGAGTAAACTCAGTATTTTGGGCAATATTAACGGGCTTTTCCTCTAAAGGGGATAGAAACAGCGGTAAATTACCTGATCTGAGGAGAGTAGACAGAGATTCGTGTTGTTGAATCTGTGAACCCGTAGATGATGGAAACAAAGGCAAAAATTCGGAAGTGGGAAGTTTTTGTGCTATTCCACCTGGTTGTCTATTTTCCAGATTACTGCTGTTTTTACCAACTAACCAGCCCGATTTTTCTTGACTAGTATTGTTTAAAGTTATCAGTAGCGTTTTCCATTCCGAGGCAGAAGAAGAGCGAAGATAATGCTGGGTAGGAATAGACAAAACTGATGTATCAAAAAAAGGAAAAACTCCGGCAGTAGCGCGAATTTTATTGCCCTCATCTAGAAGTTGCTGTAAATTTTTGTTGATTCTTTCAGTTCTTTGGACATCGACCATCAAGACTGCGATGGAACTTCTACTGGCGGCTTGGCGTTGGGCTTCTGTTTCTTCTTTATCCTCAATGTTAGCAGTATAGGGTGCTTTCATCGTTTCTGGTGCAGGAGTACCTACTGTCAACTGGGGTTGGTTGTATAGTTTATGCCCCATAACCCCTGTAAGAGATACTACAGCGATCGCTAAAACAACAGAAGAACGCTTTTCATGCACCCAGCCTAGACATACTGCATCAATCCCCCGTCGAATTCTGACCGTTTTTGCCATTGTTCTGAGTGCTGTTTCTGGTTTTTGGTGTTCGCTGTGATCAAAAGACTGAAAAAATCGCTGCTTTTTCATATTCTCTGGCTGCTTACTTTGATCACTCAAAACAAGACAATCCTCAAAAAGAACACCAAGTGGTGGTGGACGCGATGAGAACATCGGTAATGGGATCTGGTTGAAGCCGATTGTACACAATAGCTACCTACAGACTAAGGTTATATTTGGTGAGTACAAAACTACTAAATTTTTTATTTATTAGCTAGTGTTTTGTGCCTACATGAACGGTAACAATAACATTAACGCGACTGGATAACGCGAGGAGATGCAAAGACGCAAAGCTGAGACTGTTCTTCACCTCTGAGACATCCCTCCTCTGGATACTCCTTTAGATGTAGGGCGGGATCATACACTCCTGACCATACAGCAACAAGTGCATCAGCTAATTCTAGCACTTGGGAAAAATTTGTTAGTTCCCAAATGGCTAAATTAGTTGGACATAACAACACTTGCCATTTTACTGGAATACCCGTAGTACTGTTGTAAGCTCCTGATAAAGCACCAGTAATTGTAGTGATAGTTTGGGAATTTAAATTTTTAGTTTCTCCTTGCCAAGTATTATCCTGGTGAGTAGACCGCAAAACCCCCAGATGCAGGTCTTCCAAGGTGCTGAGAAAGCAGTAAAACGCCATCGCGATCGCATTACTCGGCTCTGCTTCTCTACTGAATTCAGCTTGTGCCGATTCTAACCCAACTTCTGCATCTAATAAATCATTAAGTTTTAGTAATTTTTCTGGTAAAAGTGTGGATGTTTCTCCAATAAAGGCGATGATTTCCGGTATGAGGGTTCGAGGATGAAATTTTTCCGTGAGACATTGAGCGATCGCATATCCTACTGCTAGTATGCCATCCCTGACAATCGGGTCATCTGCCCATATTTGCAACACATGCAGCAGGTTTTGTCGCAAGTTAGTTGTATTCTCATGAAAAAAAACTGTCACTGGTAACGTGACAATAATCGCTTTTGGTAAAAAACCATCACTTATATCTAAATCAGGAGATTTTTTTTGATCACGCTCTAGCCAATTATCTATATCTAATTTGCCTAATTCGATTAAGCTTTGGACACCCAGAACTGCTATTTTGCTGGCATCAGAGCAACTATTATACTGCCCTTCAGCATTCTTGGCTAAAACTTCACCCAGTAATGCCCCTAATAAACTTCCTTTAAAGCGATTAATTAGTGGATAGCGCATATTCAGAAAAAATAAATCTTAACTTATTTATTTCTTAAATGATGCACTAGAGCCTGTAAGCCGAGCAAGTAACTTTGCACACCAAAACCGCTTATTTGTCCGATGGCTACGGGAGCGATGAAAGAATGATGGCGGAAGTCTTCCCGGCGATAAATATTGCTCAGATGTACTTCTACTGTAGGTAGGTTAACACCAGCGATCGCATCCCGTAAAGCCACGCTTGTATGGGTGTAAGCCCCGGCATTTATCAAAATTCCCTGATGTTTTCCTAAAGCTCCATGAATAGTATCTACCAAAACCCCTTCATGATTTGACTGCACGGGAATTACTTTCGCCTGAAACTGCAAAGCTTCTTCTTCTAACAAGCGATTAATTTCAGCCAGCCCCAAGGAACCATAAATTCCCGGTTCTCGCTGTCCTAGTAAATTTAGATTTGGCCCGTGCAGTAATAAAATGCTGATTAGTGGCGAAGATGAGTTCAATTTCTTTGGCTGCTTAACGACGACGCGATCGCTCATGTACAGGAATCGGAATTAGTTCCGGCTCCGGCTCGCATTCTGGTCCTAATAAGCCCTCAATGAGCTTGCGTGCCAACGCCTTCAGCTTTTCTAGCACTTTATCTATATAGTCCATTGAACTGACCGCTCCTGAGATACTACCTCAATATTTTGACTAACAGTTACGCAGAACTCGCGTACTTTTGCACCTCTAGTTTGAGAATGGGCTGATACAAACTGACCAATTCTAGAAATGAGCTACCTCTAGAATTTGGAGTTGTAATTCCCCTACTTTTTAGAGTATCACATTACAAACCGACAAAATGGCATTTCACCAATGATGGGTGTTCTTGATTAAGAGCCAATAGTCCATAGTTAGCAAGTTTTACCAAAACAACTATGGACTATTGATTCTTGATTGTACCAATTTTAGATTTTGGATTTTGGATTTTGGATTGTTTTTTTGGTTCACGTCCTGCCCCTCCCTCTGCCTGCTCATAAATCTAAAATACTCGCTGCGCTGCGTATGCTTCGCTCACGTCAATCTAAAATCCAAAATTGTTTGACTTTAACTAACCTTCGGGATCATTTTTTTTAGCGCTGGTCTTAGAAGATTTAGCACTTGACTTGGTGCGAGAAGTTGTTGATTTACTAGATTTGCGGGTAGTTTTTTTGGTAGATGCTTTAGTTGCTAACAATTCTAGCGCTGTAGATAGTGTCACATCTTCTACCGATTGACCTTCTGGGATGCTGACATTAATTTTGCCGTGCTTGATATAAGGACCATAGGGGCCATCATAAATATTCACTGGCGTACCTTCATCGGGGTGCATACCCAATTCACGTAAAGCTGCTTTGGACTTGCTACTGCTCGAACCACGTCCCTTTTTCGGTTCAGCTAATAACTCCAAGGCTCGTTCCAGAGAAACTGTCAGCACATTATCAGCAGCTTTGAGAGAGCGATAGTCTTTACCTTCCTTACCCTGGTCGTGAACAACGTAGGGGCCAAAACGCCCCAAACTGGCTTGAATTTTCTTACCTGTGTCCGGATGAACTCCTAATGTCCGGGGTAGAGCCAAAAGACCCACAGCCATGTCCAAAGTGACATTTTCTGGAGTCACACCTTTCGGTAAAGAAGTTTGTTTAGGTTTGGGATTTTCTTCAGTTTTGTCACCCAACTGCACATAAGGGCCGTAAGTACCAATTTTGAGATAAATTGGTTCACCAGTTTCAGGATGCCGACCTACTTGGTCCGGCCCCACTGTTTTTTGCCGCAGCAGGATTTCTACCTGTTTCGGGTCGAGGTCAGATGGTGTCAAGTCTTTAGGAATTGAGGCAGTAATCACAGTGCCATTATTGTCAACTTCGATGTAGGGGCCATATTTCCCAATGCGGACTTTGGCATCTAAATTTTCCAGTAATACTGTTCTGGCTTGACTGGCATCGATTTGGCTTTCCTGTTCTTTGACTAAAGTTTCTAAACCTTTGTCTCCCAGATAAAATTCCCGTAAATATGGTAACCACTTAGCTTCGCCTGTGGCAATGTCATCGAGGGTTTGTTCCATCTTAGAAGTGAAACTGGGGTCTACAACATCTGGGAAATGTTTTTCTAGCAGATTGGTAACGGCGAAAGCAGTGAAAGTCGGAATCAGGGCGTTACTCACCAATTGGGCGTAACCCTTATCAATAATTGTGCCGATAATGCTGGCGTAGGTACTAGGGCGACCAATGCCTTCACTTTCTAGGGTTTTCACCAGAGTCGCTTCAGTATATCTAGCTGGTGGTTGGGTTTCGTGACCCACGGCTTCTAAATCAGTACAATCTGGATGATCACCCACTTTTAAACTGGGCAAAATGACTTCCTGATCTTCTAAAGCTGCATCTGGATCATCGGAACCTTCCACATAAGCGCGCAAAAATCCCGGAAAATCAATCCGCTTACCAGAAGAACGAAAACCAGCGTCTTCAACTTGCAACTGGACGGTAATTTGGGTTTGCCGACAGTCAGCCATTTGACTGGCAACTGTACGCTTCCAAATCAAGTCATAAAGAGCCAGTTCCCGACCACTTAAACCAGTTTCTTGGGGAGTGCGGAAAGTGTTACCTGCTGGACGAATGGCTTCGTGGGCTTCTTGTGCGCCTTTCGATTTGGTGGTGTATTGCCGAGGTTGGGGGCTGAGGTAATTTTTACCATAAAGTTGTTCGACACAGCTACGAGCGGCTGTCAGCGCCTGATCAGATAAATGCACCGAATCTGTACGCATATAGGTGATATACCCTTGCTCATACAAATTCTGGGCAGTCCGCATGGTGTCTCTGGCGGAAAGACGCAGTTTGCGGTTGGATTCTTGTTGCAGTGTCGAAGTAGTAAAGGGTGGCGCAGGTTTACGCGTTACCGGACGTTCATCGATGCTGTTGACATTCCAGGTTTTCCCGGTTAAGCGTTCCTGGAGAGCTAGAGCTTGCTCTTCGTTGAGCAACAAGACATTGCGCCCGGCGGTAATTTGTCCGGTGGCGGCATCGAAATCGCTACCAGTGGCTACTTTAGTCCCTCCCAGTGTGGTCAACTGGGAAGCAAAGGCAGTATTTTCCTGCACCAAGCTGGCTTTTAAATCCCAATAAGTACCTTCATGGAAAGCGCGGCGTTGGCGTTCCTTTTTGACTAAAAGTCGCACAGCTACAGATTGGACTCGCCCAGCAGATAATCCCCAGGCGATTTTTTTCCACAGCAGGGGAGACAGGGTATAGCCAACCAGTCGATCCAAAATGCGCCGTGTTTCTTGGGCGCGAACTAACTGCTCATCAATATTGCGGCAATTGTTCAAAGCTTTTTTAATCGCTTCTTGGGTAATTTCGTGAAACACCATCCGCTTAGTCGGAACTTTTGGCTTCAGCAGCTGGTATAAATGCCAACTTATGCTTTCACCTTCCCGGTCTTCGTCAGTTGCCAGAATTAGTTCATCTACACCTTTGAGGGCATCTTTGAGCTGGGTAACAACTTTCTTTTTGTCTTTGGGGACAACATACACCGGTTCAAAGTCTGCGTCTACATTTACCCCCAGCTGCGCCCACCGTTCGGCTTTCACGGCGGCGGGAATTTCACTAGCCGATTGAGGTAGGTCACGGACGTGACCCATAGACGCTTCCACCCGATAGTCTTTTGGCAGGTAGTTGCGAATGGTACGAGCTTTGGTCGGAGATTCAACGATGACGAGGGTTGACATGGAAATTTCAAGAAAAATAGTAGCTTTGAAGCTAAAAAGTCAAATTGAGATAATTTCGGTGAAATGTTAAGATAGTAAGTCACGCTTAGAGCTGTGATTTAATCCTCACATCAGCTGCCTGCTAGGGCGAAAATATGCTCAACTAATGGCACAGTTTGTCCTAGAGGATAGGTTAGAGGAATGCTGGATGTGAATTCCCAGCTATTTCAATCTTTAACTTATCTAGGGCATAATTGGCGAATATAGTTTTCAAAATACCCCCCAAGTTCCATAACGTTAATACCCTACCTTAACTCCTTTAATTGAAATGGAGACAGTGGATACAGGATAGAGGCGGAAGGTTAATCAATCCAGACATAATTGTTGATCCGTGTTACCTTGATTCCTTGGCAGGATTCACATCACCTTGTTGAATATTCTCCACTCCCCAAAAATATAAATGCAACTTTGGTGAATAACAATAGATAGAATAAACTCAGCTAGCCTTAATGTCTAATCGTCAAAACCTATATATCTCATGGATTTTGCTAATCTTACATCCCAGTTGAATGCTGGAACGATTTTGCCAGAGGGGATTGTAATTGTTACCCTCTTAGGGGTTTTGATTGTTGATTTGATTTTGGGACGTACATCTTCACGCTGGATTGGATATCTGGCGATCGCAGGTTTAGTCGCTGCGATTGGCGCACTCTATCTTCAATGGGATGCGACTAATCCCATCTCCTTTACCGGTAGCTTTATTGGTGATGACCTGAGTATTGTCTTTCGCGGTATCATCGCCTTGTCTGCTGCTGTGACTATATTGATGTCAATTCGCTACATTGAGCAGAGTGGTACTGCTTTAGCCGAATTCATCGCCATTTTGCTGAGTGCAACTTTGGGAGGAATGTTTTTATCCGGTGCTAGTGAGTTGGTGATGATTTTCATCTCACTAGAAACCCTGAGTATTTCCTCTTACTTGCTCACAGGTTATACCAAGCGTGACCCCCGCTCTAACGAAGCTGCGCTGAAATACCTGTTGATTGGAGCTTCTAGTACGGCAATATTTTTATACGGTGTTTCGCTGCTGTACGGTCTATCAGGTGGACAAACAGAATTAGATGCGATCGCTAACGGTATTGCCGCAGCTAATGTTGGTCAATCTTTGGGTTTGGTAATTGCTCTCATTTTCGTGATTGCAGGTATTGGCTTCAAAATTTCGGCTGCACCCTTTCACCAATGGACACCAGACGTTTACGAAGGCGCTCCCACCCCAGTGATTGCCTTTTTATCTGTCGGTTCCAAAGCAGCTGGGTTTGCCCTAGCCATTCGCTTACTGACAACAGTCTTCCCCCTCGTTGCTGACGAATGGAGATTTATTTTTACTGCCCTTGCAGTTCTCAGTATGGTGTTGGGTAACGTCGTCGCCCTCGCCCAAACCAGCATGAAACGGATGTTAGCTTATTCATCCATTGCTCAAGCTGGATTTGTGATGATTGGCATGATTGCCGGCACTGAAGCCGGATACGCCAGCATGGTGTTTTACCTAATGGTCTACCTGTTCATGAACCTGTGCGGGTTTACCTGTATCATTCTGTTCTCTCTGCGGACAGGAACCGACCAAATTGCTGAATACTCAGGCTTGTATCAAAAAGACCCACTCCTGACACTAGCCTTGAGTATCTCCCTACTTTCTTTAGGTGGGATTCCGCCATTAGCTGGTTTTTTTGGGAAAATTTACTTGTTCTGGGCTGGTTGGCAAGCTGGACTTTACTGGTTAGTTTTACTGGGCTTAGTTACCAGCGTTGTCTCCATCTACTACTACATTCGCGTAGTCAAAATGATGGTAGTCAAAGAACCGCAAGAAATGTCCGAGGTAGTCAAGAATTATCCGGAAATTCGCTGGAATTTGCCTGGATTTAGACCTCTGCAAGTGGGATTGATCGTAACTTTAATTGCCACTACCATTGCCGGGATTTTGTCTAATCCCCTATTTACACTGGCTAACAATTCTATCTCTAACACTGCAATGCTACAAGCAACAATTCTTGAAAGAACTCAAGTCAGTGCAATCTCCACACAGGAACTAGAGGAGTTGTAGATTGTACTCTTGTTAATTCATTGCTAAAACAGTACGGTAGGGGCGCAACTGGTTGCACCCCTACTGATAGGAATCTTAATGTTAAATTCTGTACCTTGACCAAGAGTAATGAAGATTACCAGTAATAAAGTTTACTGGATTATTAATATGAGTTGAGTCTGGGTCATTTGCAATCTATTTAGTGTTTCATTTAATGTACCTAAAAATCCTTCGAGATCCACAGGTAAAGTGAGTGTGTCTATTGATTGACCAATAGTCTTATTCATAAATTTTGCCTGATAAATTTATAGTTATGTTTCCAAAAAAAATCAAGTAACTATTCTTGTCTAAGATAATATATTTCGGATTAATTTCCATGTTACAGATGATCATAAATGGGAATGGTGATTATGAATTCTGAACCTTTGCCAGGTGTTGAATTTACTTCCAGAGTTCCCTCATGTTTGTCCACAATAATTTGACGGGCAATTGATAATCCTAAGCCAGTACCTTGTCCCACAGGTTTAGTGGTGAATAAATGCTCAAATATTTTCTCCTGGACATCAGTCGGCATCCCCACCCCATTGTCCTTGATCCGAATCAAAACATGATTGGAATCTTCAGTCAGCCTAGTCTGAATTGTTATTTGATTGGGATGAGCTTCAATTTCACCATAGCTCCGCCCTATATTAGATTCTTCTAAAGCATCAATAGCATTAGCCAGTAAATTCATAAAAACCTGATTCATTTGACCGCTAAAGCATTTTACTTCCGGTAAATTATCATAATCTCTAATTACTTCAATATCAGGACGACCCTGGCATATTTTCAAGCGGTGTTTGAGGATCATAATTGTGCTGTCAATACCATCATGAATATTACAGGCAACTTTGCGATCGCTATCTTCGCGAGAAAAGGTGCGTAAACTGGTGCTAATATTGCGAATGCGTTCAACACTCTCTTTCATGGAAGCAATTAAGTTGGGTAAATCGGTACTGACATAATCTAAGTCTATGGCAGAGATTTCCTCTTGAATTTCTGTAACCGGGTGAGGATAGTGTTGCTGATATAGGTTAATCAGCTTCATCATGTCTTGGAAATATGCTGAAGTATGACCAAGATTGCCATAAATACAACCAACTGGATTGTTTATTTCGTGAGCAATCCCTGCGACTAATTGACCAAGGGCAAACATTTTTTCCTTCTGGACAAGTTTGATTTGAGACTTTTGTAGGTCTTCTAACGCTTGGGAAAGTGCTGCTGTTCTTTCTGCTACTCTTTGTTCTAAGGTTTTGGTCAGATGCCGTAATTGCAGATGAATGTTAATTCTTGCTAATATTTCTTCTTTTTGAAAAGGTTTGATTATGTAGTCTACTGCTCCTAAAGCAAAACATTTAACTTTAGTATCTGTATCAGAAATTGCTGTCATAAAAATTATAGGTATATCACGAGTTCTTAAATTTTCTTTCAACTTTCTACAGGTTTCAATTCCATCTATTTTAGGCATCATCACATCTAATAAAATCAAATCAGGTAGCCGCTCTTGAACCTGTTGAAGAGCTATTTCTCCATCAATAGCGGTAGCAACTTCAAAGCCTGAATGAGTCAGTGCCTGAGAGACGACTTCTAAATTGGTATTTGTATCATCTACGATTAAAATTAAATCTTTTTCTGGGAGATTAGACATTTTTATTTTTGGGTTTTGATAAATTTTATAATTATTTTTTTGTTTAATTATGCTGAAATGCCGTTGTATTATCTTCGGAGATTTTTGGAGTCAGTCCGTATTGTTCGAGTACGGAGTCAGAGATATGGGACAAAATTCCTTCTCTGCTTTTCCTCAGAGAGAGTAATGAGGAGGCTAGAATCAGCTGTGCGATCGCTATCCCCCCTTGTTCATTAGTTTTCCCAAAAAGGGATGGATTTTTACTATTGCTATGGAATAACCATACATAACGCATAGCTTCTACAGGATGTCTTGGTTCATTTGCATGATCGTCTGGCGATGATTCATTCAGTTGCACGACAGGGCATATGTTATTTTTTTTGGTTTGTCATCAACTATTTGAATGATATTTGCTGCTTATTTAAGTGTCATATAAAACTTATAATAATTTTCCACTTGTCATTAGATATATTTATAGGTATAAATAAAGATTTTGCTTGAGAAAATTTTGACCTTCTTAAGCTGTAAGTAATAACAGTAAAAAATTATACTTTTGATAAAGAAGAATAAATTAGTCTTTGACTTCTAAATGAGAATCTTTATAAATAAACTTAAGGTTGAATTTAACTGAAAGATATGATAAGAGTATTATTTTTTATGTAATATTACTTAATTAATAAAAAAAAAGGATTTCTGATTTTTTAAGTATATTAAGGAAACTCCCAGAAAATTACTGTTATCATTTTTAAGAAAAAATCAAATAATAGTCATATAAATTCAAATTCAAAACGTAATTCATAGCTTTAAATGTAGTTACCAGAAGTGCAAGGATAATTTGCAAACAGTATAAATTTTTGGCAAATTCATCAAAAAAATCTAGTGAGTCAGAGTTATTTCTATATCAGGCTAAAACTCAGGATTAACTCAGTTTAAAATATTTGAATTGCTAGATAAATTTGTACTACTTATTTATTTGAATAAGCACAAATGTATTGACTTTGCGTAGCTAAATCAATTCTTGTACTAGTAAATGGAGATATTTATGCGAAAAATATAGAAATTACTTGCTGTTTTATGGTGCAAAAGTTAATTCCGCATAACGTAAATTATTTAATTAGGGGAATTTGATAATGAGAGAATTACTTGTATTTATTGAAGAAAAAAAACAGGAATTTGCAAGATTACCATTATTTGAATTCATGAGAGATCCAAGTATTTCTCCTAGACAAAAGGTAGCTTGGGCTCCTTATGCGGTTCCTTTCATCATGTTTTTTGGTGATTTGAATAAATATGTTTTTAGAGAGGAGCCAAGCAGCGACCCAATTCAGGTAATTATTAACAAACATACTTATGAAGATGACCATCACTGGTTATGGTTCTTAGAAGATTGCAAAACTTTAGAAATTGACCAAACAATACAATTTACTGATGCACTAAGATTTGTTTGGGGTAATGAAACCGAAGTACCTCGAAATCTAATATATCAACTTTGTAAACATAATTCTCAAGCTAATTTAATCCAGAAATTGATATTAATTGAAGTTATTGAAGCAACAGGTAATGTGATGCTTGTAGTATTATCTGAAATTGCTAAAGAACTTCAGGAAACTACCAAAAAAGAGCTTCTTTATTTTGGGGAATTTCATTTAAATGTAGAAACTGGGCATACAACTGGTTCACCGGAGATAGAAGAAATCCTCCAAAATCTTCAATTACCAGAAGAAAAATTACAGGAAACTTATGAACTGGTTGAAAAAGTATTTGAGCTTTTTACAGGTTATGCCAATTATCTCTTATTTCATGCCAAAAAATCTACACAGCACCAAGTTTTAACAGCTAGTTAAAACACTATTACTATCAAACGTAAAGTATAGAGTTTAAGAGGCAAAATCATGAACTTAATCACAAATATCGAATACTTAATTATTGGCGCTGGTCCTGCTGGCTTACAGCTAGGTTATTTCTTGGAAAAATCTAATGCTAATTATTTAATATTAGAAGCAGCTGATATTCCTGGCAACTACTTTGCTAATTTCCCTAGACACAAGAAATTAATTTCAATTAACAAAGTTTATACGGGTTATGAAGACCCAGAAATTAATCTCAGATGGGATTGGAATTCACTATTGAGTGATAGTGAAGAAATGAAGTTTAAGAATTATAGCAGACAATATTTCCCGCATACAGATGATCTTGTCAGGTATCTGAATGATTTTGCCACCCACTTTAACCTAAAAATTAAATATAATTGCCAAATTGTTAAAATTGCCAAAAATAACAAATTCATGGTTACCGATAGCAATGGTAATCTTTATTTGGCAGATCGCTTAATTATCGCTACAGGTTTCTCTAAACTATATATTCCGAACATTCCTGGAATTGAGTTAGCAGAAAAATACACTGATGTATCCATAGAACCAGAAGATTTTGCCAATCAAAGGGTATTGATCATTGGTAAGGGTAATTCTGGATTTGAAACTGCTGATAATCTCATTGATACAGCTGCGTTAATCCATATAGTTAGTGAAACACCCATATCTATGGCATGGAAGACTAAGTATGTAGGACATATACGAGCAGTTAATAATAACTTTCTTGATACTTATCAACTAAAGTCGCAAAATGGCATTTTGGATGCATCTATAACTCACATCAAACATCACAATAATCAATTTGTTGTATCTTTTGCTTATAAACACGCCAATGATGAGCAAGAAGATATAGTTTATGACCGAATAATTATGTGTACTGGATTTCGTTTTGATGATGCTATCTTTGACGAGTCCTGTAAACCTGAGCTAACTATTAATAACCGCTTTCCCGATCAAACTAGTGAATGGGAATCTAGCAACATCAAGGACTTATATTTTGCTGGAGTCCTGATGCATATGCGGGATTACAAGAAGAAACAGTCTGGTTTTATACATGGATTTCGTTATAATATTCGAGCATTGCATGACATATTAAAACTTAAATACCAAAATCAGCAGTTATCTTATGAGTCGATTGCTCCCACTCCTGAAAGCTTAACAGAGGCAATTCTCAAACGAGTCAATATAAGTTCAGGATTATGGCAGCAAACAGGTTTTCTTTGTGATTTAATTGTGATTTCTGATGTTGATATAGCAGCAAAATATTATCAAGAGCTACCTAAAGATTACATACATGATAGTAAGTTTGGACAGTGCAACCACTACTACACTGTGTCTTTAGAATTTGGGTACGATGTTGATAAAATGCCAGATCCTTTTGCGATTAATCGTGTCCATAAGGAAGATACGATAAATGCTTCGCAAAGTGCTTTTATTCACCCAATTATTCGTCGCTTTTGTGGTGAAACGCTGATTGCAGAACATCACGTTATTGAGGACTTAGCCGCTGAATGGTGGGAAGATATACACATTCAGCCATTGCAGGAATTTTTGCAAAATCAACTATTAAGCAGTGTGCCTATGCTAACATTAGCCTCATCTTGATCTCAGTAAAATGAATACAAAAATTCAGAACATTTGCATTATTGGTGCCGGTATTAGTGGTCTAGTGGCAGCTAAGACATTTATGGAAGATGGCTACGAAGTCACTGTGTTGGAGAAGCAGAAGGGACTCGGAGGTGTGTGGGAAAGCTCTCGGACTTACGTGGGTTTAACTACCCAAAACCCCCGTGATACCTATGCTTTCACAGATTATCCTATGCCTGCATCTTATCCAGAATGGCCTACTGCTGAACAGATGCGGAATTACTTAAAGTCTTATGCACAGAACTTTGGCATTATCGAAAAAATTAAATTTCAAACAGAAGTTATTCAGCTTGAAAAAAAGACTGGAGTACAGCCAGGATGGATAGTTAGCATTAAGTCCAATACTCAGAACACAGAGAATAACTACGAATTTGATTTTGTCCTCGTATGTAACGGTATTTTTAATATCCCGAAGATGCCATTGTTACCAGGGCAGGAAGAGTTTATAGCATCTGGAGGGCAGGTGCTACATTCTACGGAATTGAATGATATTTCCCTGGTTAAGGATAAGCGGATAATTGTTGTGGGTTTTGGCAGGTCTGCAACTGATATAGCTACTCATATTGTCCCTCAAGCCCAAGAATGTACTTTGCTCTTTCGTAAATCCTTATGGAAGATGCCGAAATATCTTCTAGGTTTAGTCAGCATCAAGTATGTTCTATTAACTCGTTTTGCAGAAGCTTGGTTTCCCTACCGGCACCTGCAAGGAATAGAGTGGGGGCTACATACTATAGGAAAACCCCTAGTATGGGCTTTCTGGAAAATCAACGAAATTCTTGTGCGCTTACAGTTCGGTCTTGATAGTTGTGGAATGCTACCTGACAAACCTCTATATGAATCAGTGAACTGTTCTAGTGCGGTTGCACCCACAAATTTTTACAAGTATTTAGCCTCCGGCCAACTCAAGGCTCAAAAGACTGCGATCGCTCGGTTTAATAGTGAGGGAGTAGAATTAAAGAATGGTGAACAGTTACACGCAGATGTCGTGATCTTTGGGACAGGATTTCGCCAAGATGTCCCCTTTCTCGAAGACAAGTATCGTCAGATGCTGATTGATGACCAAGGCTATTTCCACTTATACCGCAATCTTATCCACCCCAATATTCCTCAGCTAGGCTTTGTCGGCTACAACTCCAGTTTCTTTAGCCAATTAACATCCGAAATTGGCTCATGGTGGTTAGCAGAGTATGTTAAAGGCAATTTGCCATTACCCTCAAACCCCGAAATGATTCAGGAGATGGAAGCAGAGTTTAACTGGAGACAAACTAAGTGGCCTCCAGGTGGAGGTAATGGCGGATGTACATCTCCGTTTAACTTTCATCACCTCGAACAACTGATACAAGACATGAGAGTTAAAAGTCATACTTCTGGCTGGGAACGTATTGCAGAAGTTATGATGCCAGTAAATCCATCCACCTATCAATACATCCGAAAAGAATTGCTGGGAAAAAGGCTTTCATCTGCAAATAATTCCGAGATAGCTGAAAGTTCGGAAGTAGAAGTGGGTTGATAATTGAGCAATGGCTAAATGCCGTTACTTTGTTCATAACTATCTTACTGGTATCTCAATCACAAACTCAGTACCCTGACCTACTTGAGAATTACAGGTTAACTTACCCTGATGTTTATCCACAACAATCTGATAACTAATTGACAAACCCAATCCTGTACCACTACCTACTGGCTTCGTGGTAAAAAATGGGTCAAATATTTTTTCACGCACAGATGCTTTCATGCCAAGACCGTTATCAACAAATTTAATCTTGAGCATATTTGAATGTGTTAGTTCAGTGCAAATGCGAATTGTGGGACTGCTAATTATTTGCTCATTCACTTGTATATCATTCAATGCATCAATCGCATTACTGAGGATATTCATAAATACTTGATTGAGTTGACTAGGGTAACAAGTAATTATCGGTATGTTTCCGTATTCTTTAATGACTTCAATTTCATGAAAATTTTTATCTCCAAATCGTTTTGTATTTGGGTTATTTTTCTTGAATCGATGCTGCAAAATCATTAAAGTGTTATCTAGTCCCTCATGAATATCAACAGGTTTCATTTCGGATTCATCCAGGCGGGAGAAATTACGTAAGCTTAAAACAATATTTCGGATACGCGAACTTCCAACGTTCATAGAATCTATAGTTTTTGGTAAGTCTTTTTCTAGAAAATCTAGATCAATTTCCTTTGATTTTTCGGTAACTATAGATGTAGGATGAGGATATTCCTGTTGATAGACAGCAATTAAGTCCAACAAATCTTCGACATATTCACTAGTATGAGTAATATTGCCATGAATAAAGTTGATGGGATTATTAATTTCATGGGCAATTCCTGCTACCATTTGCCCTAAAGAAGACATTTTTTCACTTTGAATTAATTGGCTTTGAGTGCGTTTTAACTCCTGTAATGCTTGTTGTAAACTTTGATTTTTTTCGTTTATTTCTACTGTTCTTGCGGTTACTTTCTCCTCTAAAGTATGGTTGTATTCCTCCAATTGCTCATTAGCTTGGGCTAAATTTTTGTAAAGCATAGCATTCTCTAGAGAGATTGCTGCTTGGCTAGTCAAAAGTTTAAGAACTTCTAGGCGATCGCGAGTAAATGCTCCTATAGTCAGATTATTTTCCAGGTAAATAATGCCCAGTAACTTACTTTGGTTAATCATTGGGATACACAATAAACTCTTTGGTTCATTATGGTTAATGTAGATATCTGCTACTAAGGAAGCTTGAACTTTTACATCATCAACAACGAATATTTCCCGTGTACGTTTGACATAATTAATTAAGGAAATAGGAACATCGGCACTGGATTCTAGAGAAGTTGATATAAATTCGGTGTTGGCATCAGTAAAATTTGAACTGGAATTGACCGCAGTAACAGTTAAATTTGATTCATTACTTTCACTCAAAATCAAAACACATTTAGAGGCTCCCGCGTTCTCCATTAGAACTTCCATTAAAGTTGAAAGAAGTTCCTTTAACTCAATTTCCCCAGAAAGTGCTTGAGACGCTTTAATGACAGTTGCTAAGTCCAGCATATCTGACATACTAGTATTAGAACTAACCACACCTTCATTAGTAATCAGGATAGATTTATTACTAGGGGTAGATTGAGTTACGCTAATTTCAGAGGTGTTTATCTCACTGGAATGTTGATTTAGCTTTTCTGGTTGGATAATAGACTCAAGTAATTGAGGATAGCGTTTTTCTAAGTCATTTACTTTTGCTAATGCACCCCAGCGAACATAGCTATAGTATGCATCAGTTAAATAAGTTTGGGCAATCTTCTGCTTGCCCCATGCTAAATAAAATTTACTAGCCAGTTCTTGAGCCAGAGCTTCTTCATGGATGTATTCATGTTCATTAGCCAGAGAAATTGCACGGTCATAATATTCCATTGCCTCCAGATATTGACCTAAAACCCGATATTTTTCAGCCTCTACCAAATAAAATTTATGTAAATGATTTATCGGTACATGAACTGCCCATTTACGTATCTTTTCCTGGTTAGCTACCACTTTAGCCAAGATTTTTTCTTGTTTAGATGGCTCGGCATCATCATATACCGCCAGTAATGCTAGGGAACTGTAAAAATAAAATTGGGGAACCACAAACTGTCCAGTTACAGCACGTAAATACTGCTCTGCTATTACAGCATTTTCAACTGCTTCAGAGTAATTGGCAAATAGATAACACAGATGAAGTTTACATAGATAAACATATAAAAGTCCACCTTGATCATTAGCTTCCGTATGAACTGGCAGAATTTTTGTCTCATTATAAGCTTCACCAATTAAATGACAGGGATTTTCCACAGCACCCATTAAATTGAATACTGCCTGTCTATAAATTTCAATCCAGTGAAAAACTCTATCCTGCTTAATTTGGCAGGTTGCATAACTGTAGTTTGACATTTCTCGCTCAAGTCGGGTCAGTTCCTTACCGCTAAAATAGGAAATGTAGCAGTATGAATATAAAGAATAAGCAGCAAATTCTAAATCTCCTGTTTCTAATCCAGCAGCATAAGCTTCTAGAAGAGGCTGAAGAGTTTCCCTGACCGGTTCTTTCCAGTGTCTGACCAGGGCATTAAATGTTTGGATGACTTTAGCTTTAATTCCTTTTATGTTGAATTGTGATAATAGATTTGTCGCTAATTTGCCAAACTGATAACCAAGTTCAATATCTTCCCAAGGACCACACAGCATTAAACCGTAAGAAACATATGCAAAGGCTGACAAGGGGGAATTTCCATATTTAAGGGATAAATTAACTTGTTTCAAGCAAATTAGAGGCATCAGTTCAGGAGCAGACTGATAAGCCAAAGCAATGGCACTGGACAAAATACGCATTATTGCCAATGGTTTTGCTTGCGTCATCTCTGGTAAATCAATTAATTCCTCTATCTTGCGATTAGCCAGAATTGAAGTTGTTATTTCCATTTCTTTCTGAACATCAGTCTGGCTAGGATGCTCTGGAAATTCCACCCCCAACAATGTCAAAAAGGCTAGTGCAGTTTTGACAGCTTCCACTGCTTTACCTTGCGCCCCATAAGCCTGGATTGTGACTTCATAAACTTTTACTTTCTCCAATAATGTATGAGCTTTTGCCAACACAACCTGAACAAGTTGCTCTGTCTGCTCAAATTCGCCATTCAAATATGCCGCCTCTGCCGCAGTCTCATATAAAGCTAAGGTTAGCTCATATTTAATATCCCAGCTATCACCCGCCAGCAGTTTAATTCCAGTCGTTAAATACTTAATCGCAGCTGAGTAAGCTGTGGATGCTAAAGCTTTACATCCAGCAATCAGGTTCATTTGAGATAGTTCATCACGCTTAGTCTGCTCTGTGATGAATTCAACTGCAATGTTAAGCTGATTAACCAATATGAAAATATTTTCTTCCCTTTGCTCAATAGGGGTATTGTTAAATAGTAATAGCCCTATTTTTAAGTGAATTGGTTTTTTTTGTTCAATAGGAATTAAAGAATAAGCAGCCTGCTGCACTCTATCATGTACAAATCTATATTTTGGTAATTTATTATTATTATTAGTTGTTGATTTATGCAAATCTTCTCGATTAACAACCTTTGGTTGTTTATACTCATCTTCTGACAAAGAATTGTATACTTCATTCTGAGGCAAAACTAAACCATCAAGCAAGGCTGGCCATAAATCAGTTGCTGTATCGGCCATAGATTTTTCATGAATAATTGCCAGAGTTTTTAAATCGAATTCATTACCGATGCAAGCTGCGAATCTTAATAGTTTATGGGTATTTGCGGGCAATTTTTTTATTTGAATTGCCATGAATTCAACTACATCATCTGTGAGAGTTAATGCTTGAATTTTTTTAATATCATACTGCCAGTGACCAATAGCCAAATTAAGTGTAATTAGTCCATCATCATGTAAAGACTTAAGAAATTGAGTCACAAAGAAGGGATTGCCTTTGGTTTTAGCAAATACCATTTGTGTCAAAGGAACAGCAACTACTTCTTGGCAATGCAGGGCATCAATAATCAAATGATTTAAATCTGATTGATTTAGGGGTAAAAGAGTAATACTATTAATAGCTACGCCTGTTTTGGCAATTTCTTGTAATGTCAATTTCAATGGGTGTGCATTTGAAACTTCATTATCACGGTATGCACCAATCACTAATAAACTTCCATTCTCTTTGATTAGCTTCTGCATTTCGCCTGTAATCATAGAAGTTGTAGCTTCACTCATTAAGAATTGGAGAAAATTCAAAGAAGCTGTATCTGCCCATTGCAAGTCATCTAGAAAAATTACTAAAGGATGCTCTTTAGTATTAAATACCTGTATGAATCTCTGGAACAATAAGTTAAACCGATTTTGGACAGCACTACCAGAAATCTCTGCAACTGGAGGTTGTCTACCAATAATCTTTTCTAGTTCAGGAATTACATCAGTAATTACCTGACCGTGCGTACCCAATACTGATAAAATTTTCTCTTTCCACTGTTGGATTTGGATATCTGTTTCTGAAATTAGTTGGTCTATTAAATCCCGAAAAGCTTGTACTAATCCCGACAAAGGGGTATCATTTTGAAATTGGTCAAATTTTCCTTTAATAAAGTAACTACGTTGTTTGACAATCGGTTTATGAATTTCGTTGACTATAGCAGTTTTGCCAATACCAGAAAAACCCGTGACTAAGATCATTTCAGTTTTTCCGTGTGTTACCCTGTTAAATGTGGCAAGTAGAGTTTCAACTTCACGTTGACGGCCATAAAGTTTTTCGGGAATAACAAAACAGTTAGAGATATCTCGATTTCCTAATTCAAAAACTGCAATATCTTCTTTTGCTTGCCACTGGTTGCGGCATATTTCTAAGTCATGCTTGAGTCCATATGCACTTTGATAACGATCTTCGGCATTTTTTGCCATTAGCTTGCTGATAATCTCAGACAAGGTGGTGGGAATATTAGAGTTAATCTGGCTAACTTTCGGCGATTCTTTTGCAATGTGAGAGTATACTAACTCTAGAGGATCAGTGCTGCTGAAGGGTAACTGTCCAGTGAGGAGTTCAAAGAAGGTAACACCCAAAGAATAAAAATCAGTGCGGTAGTCAATACCTCGATTCATCCGTCCCGTTTGTTCGGGAGAAATATAAGCTAATGTGCCTTCTAAAACGTTGGGATTTGTGATAACTTGAATTTGTCTCGGTAAGAGGGTAGCAAGACTAAAATCGATGATTTTAATCTCATTAGTCCTGGGTTGAATGAGAATGTTAGCTGGTTTGATATCCTTGTGAATGATGCGATGGTGGTGTAGTCCTTCTAGAGTAGAGGCAACTTCAATGGCAATATGGAAAAACTCATTTAAAGAAAGATTATTTTGCTCCATTTCCGGCTTTTTTCGTTGCCAGTCCTTGAGAGATATCCCGCCAAAGTCTTCCATAACTAGGACATAGCCGTTGCGGTAGTTTTCTAAACTATGGGGTTTGACAACTCCGGGAATATCAAGGTTTTGGATAATAGTGTATTGATTACGGAACTGAGCGATTTCAGAAAAAGTAGGATATTCATTCCGCATCAGTTTGAGGATCACAGGTTTTTGATCTTGCTCTCTGATGCCCCGATAAACTAGGGTTTTGCTACCTGAATAGATTGGCTCAGTAATGCGATAGCCAATTATAGGGTATACAGTATCTAATCCTACTAACATTCTAGTTTATGCTCATACTTAGGTTGCTCTGTTATATTATTCCCATAATATATATATAAATAACGTAAAAAAAATTAAAACTCAGGTTAAAATATTTTTTTTAGTTATGCAATACAAATAAAAATATTAGTAACTTTTATCTAATTAAAACCCAAAATATAGGATTTCTATTTTATTTCTGAAATTTCCGAACCTGTAACGACTTAGTTTTTTTGTCTTACTAATTAGGATGCAGTTATTTTAGGAATATATAATAATAGCAATAATCTTTTAATTTATTGGGTGTTCAGAGTTTTAACTAATTCGCATTCTTCGCGTAAGCAAGTCAAAAATGCCATCATTTTATGAGCAAAGGCTTGCAAATTTTCTGCTTTCAAAGAGCGATAATATTTTCTAATTTCTCGATGCCTTTGTAGAGAGTTAAGTTTTTGTTGTCAAGAGCAAATAGTGCATAAGTACTACTTGCTCTTTTTAGGTTCTGAACTAAATATTTTTACTTACATTCACTCAAGAATTTGTTTTTGAGGTTACGCATTAAGAAAGGCACAGAAGGACTGTAAATACAAATACTACTTGATTTTTTGTTTAATAAAAGTCACTACCTGAGCTAGCTGTTTCTTTAAGCCATCGATTTCTGATTGCATTTTGATAACTTTTTCATTAAGCGCATTTATTTCTGCTGAGTTAGCTGATTGATTATCCGACGGCACTACTATCGTATTTGCGATACTAGAAGCGGCTACCGGAATTTTATTGGTGGCCACAGTGGCTACCGGACTATTTTTAGTGGACACAGCAGCTACTGGAATTATTTCTGGGCGAGGCTTTTTGGATTTGGCCATCGCTGACTTAATCGCAGTAATTAGTTGCTTCTGGTCAAAAGGCTTTCCCAAAAATTCAAAGTATTCAAAAGGTTCTGTAAATTTTTCCGTCACCTCTTCTTTACGACCAGACATGATCACTAAGGGAATTTTCCTCAACTCAGGCTGTGCTTGAACTTGCTGAAAAACTTCCCAACCACTCATTTTAGGTAGGAGAAAGTCCAACATGATCAAGCTGAGTTTTTCCTGACGGATGAAATTCAATCCTTCCAAACCGTCTTTTGCTTCTAATACCTCGAAATTACCCGGAGGCAACATCTGTCGTACTTTTAACCTGACAACGGTAGTGTCATCGATAACTAAAATTTTGTTGCTTGCCACGACTTATTGCTCTAACAGATTAAATGTAAATAGCGATTTTGCTGATTGACATTACTCAGCACACTTCATTTTGAGGGTGTTCCCACTATATACAAATTTTTTGTTCATTGGGGGATAGTATATTTCGCTATAAATGTCAAAAATGGAAGTAGTTTAAAAAACTAGTGCTTATATTTTGGGAAATTTGTGTCATGGTGATACTTAGGGCTGAAACCTTGCTCAAGTGCCGAGGAAATTCGCCCTATAGTACTTTTGGATATTGCTTGGATGTCTATGACTTCGCCACAACCAGCCCCACTTAAGTCGGAAATTACGGCAATGCCTAGCTGGTTACGTCGCCCCATTGGCAAAGCCAGTGAGCTTTCTACTGTACAACGCATTATTAAGCAACGCCAAATTCACACAATTTGCGAAGAAGGACGATGCCCTAACCGGGGGGAGTGTTATGCTCAAAAAACCGCAACTTTTTTACTATTAGGTCCAGTTTGCACACGCTCTTGTGCTTTTTGTCAAGTAGATAAAGGTCATGCACCAATGCCTATTGACTCAGAGGAACCGCGAAAAGTAGCAGAAGCAGTGCAGCTTTTGGGATTACGTTATGTGGTGCTAACTTCTGTAGCCCGTGATGATTTGCCAGATCAGGGAGCGGGGCAGTTTGTGAAGACAATTGAGACTATTCGCCTGCTAAATCCAGAGACTCAAATTGAAGTGCTGACTCCAGATTTTTGGGGTGGTGTCGGTGCTGGGGAATCAGGACAACGGCAAAGGATAGCCAAAATTGTGACCGCCAAGCCAGCTTGTTTTAATCACAATGTGGAGACAGTGCGGCGGTTAACAGGCCCCGTGCGTCGGGGAGCAAAGTACGATCGCTCGCTGCGAGTGCTGGCTGTAGTTAAAGAAATTGATTCGACTATTCCTACCAAGTCCGGTTTGATGCTGGGACACGGCGAAACGAGGGAGGAAGTCATGGCAACTATGGCGGATTTAAGGGCGGTGGGGTGCGATCGCCTAACCATAGGCCAGTATATGCGTCCTTCCTTAGAACATTTACCAGTGCAAAAATACTGGACACCAGCAGAATTTGATGAGCTAGGCAGCGTAGCATGGAAAATGGGATTCAACCACGTCCGTTCAGGGCCTTTGGTTCGTAGTTCTTACCATGCGGGTGAAGAGGCAGGGGAGCAGGGAGCAGGCTTGCCGTGAGCGTAGCCGAACGGGAGCAGGGGGGAGAAGACGGTAATTTCCCAATGACCAATGACCAATGACCAATGACCAATGACCAATCTCCAATCCCGAATACACAAATATTTTTAAAGAATTTGGGTTTTTGGTACACCTGTTTGGTATTTCTTAGAAAGTCAAGAAAGAAGGAGAACGACTCATGGCTAAAGTTCAAAATTCCCCAGTTCCCGCAACAGGAGCTAAACCCCCGTACGCTTTTCGCGCTGGTTGGGCGTTGCTGTTATTAGCTGTTAACTTCCTGGTTGCAGCTTATTACTTCCACATCATTGAATAATTAGAAGTGGAGTGGTGCTGCTCAAATCGTGCCTTTGAATAAACCTTTGGGGCGAATGAGCAGCACCAAAATCATAATTAACAGGGCTATACCTTGTTTATACTGTGAACCTAACCACAGGGTGCTGAGTTCTTGGGCAACACCAATAATTAAAGCGGCGGCGATCGCACCGTAGGGATTACCAATACCCCCTAAAATGACGGAAGCGAATAAGGGCAGAATTAAAAACCACCCCATATTCGGGCGTACAGCTGTAATTAATCCATACATACTGCCACCCAATGAGGTGAATGTGCCGGCAATAATCCAAGTCCAAAGGATGACTTGCTCGACATTGATGCCAGATACTCTCGCTAAATCTAAATCATCAGCAACGGCTCGCATCGCTTTCCCAATTTTGGTATTTTGCAGGAGATAGTGCAGTGCCAAAATCGCTATCACTGCTAACCCCAATACCAACAATTGATTTTGCGCTACCCGGATACCAAAAATATTCAACGCCGTGGTCACGGGTAAATCGTAATTTTGGTTCTGGCCGCCCCAAAGAAAGATAATGCCATTGCGGAGGAATAAGGCCAGTCCGATGGAGATGATAATCAGGGTCGTGGAAGTAGCACGAATAGAGCGCATTCTTGACCACAATAATTTTTCTGCCAGCAGCATCGCGGCTACTGTTCCCATAGCTGCCAAAATCATCGATAGCCAAATATTTATGCCACCAGCATTGACTAACAGGGTCAAATAGGCTCCCAAAGTTAAAAAATCACCGTGAGCAAAATTAGATAACCGTAAAATGCCGTAGGTAAGCGTAAGACCGACTGCTGCTAGTGCAATAATGCTTCCGACTGCAATTCCATTGACGATTAGTTGAGCAATTTGTGTATCCATCGGTTTTATCTAAAAAGTTACTATCGGAAACTCCTGAAAAATGTGGCGAAGTTGAATTTTATACAATATTTTTTTTGTTACTAGTGACAATCTACACTACAAGTTATAGGTTATGAACAAGAGGCAATTGTGAGTTAATATACATAAAATCTTGTTTTCTTTTTTGTGCCTAGCCAAACTTGTTTAACGGTCTAGTTGACCATGCAGCAATATTCAAGCTTACCAGAACAAAACTCATCAGTAGATAAAACGCCCACACTTTTGACAACAATGCAACAACTTCGTGCCGAGTTGTGGCTGGAACGCAGCTTGAACCAGTTGCAAAGTCGCCTGAATGATTGCCTACTTTCTGTTTGTAGTCATGTCTCGCAGTCTAGAACTACAGAAGCGGAAATTTTTCAAACTGTGGTGAATGAGATCGGCATTGCTTTGAATAGTATTACGGTAGCGATCGCTTTATTTCAACCGCAAGAAAAAATCACTCAGGTTTGTTATGTTTCTGCTTCATCCTCGCCATGTCCACAACGGATATTTCTAGAGCAGCAAAATAAAAATCTACAATTGAAATTGCAAGCAGTCATAGCAGTCGCAGATTTACAGCAGCTTGAGCGCCAACAACCAAATCATGTCCGGTGCTTAACTGATCATACTGGGGCTGTAATTGGTTGGCTAATGATTTCTCAAATGCCCCTCAACTCTGAGGATAAATCACTCATAGCAGCCCAATTTCAATTGAGATCGCAATTGCTGACACGAGCCATTAAGCAGTTTGTGGGAACACTAGCACAACTGAAAAAAATCCAATCTTTGCAGCAACACTCCCAACAGCTAGGTAGTTCTAATGAAAAACTAGAGCGCACCAACGAACTTAAAAACCAGTTTCTGGCTAATACCAGCCATGAAATTCGCACACCC
Organism: Nodularia sp. (in: cyanobacteria); assembly: GCA_007692755.1. GTDB lineage: Bacteria > Cyanobacteriota > Cyanobacteriia > Cyanobacteriales > Nostocaceae > Nodularia. Next base: position 28,343 of record REBL01000173.1, read on the forward strand.
TTAAGTTCGATCATCGGTTTCAGCCAACTACTTTTAGCCCAAGGCTACGATCCCACCAGACAAAACCAACAAGAGTATTTAAAGATCATTCAGTCGAGTGGTAAACATTTACTCACGCTGATCAACGATATTTTAGACCTCTCCAAAATTGAAGCTAACCAGCTGGAGGTGGAGTGGGAAAATATCGATGTGCCGGAAATATGTCGCAATGTTTTGGCATTAGTAAAAGAGAAAGCCGCTAATAAAGGTTTGCAACTGCGCCTCAAACTAGACCCTGATGTCACAACTCTCGTTGCTGATCCTCTCCGACTTAAGCAAATGCTGTTGAATTTGCTGTTTAATGCCCTCAAGTTTACCAAGACGGGTACTGTTGGTTTAGAAGTTCTGCCCCAAGGTCGATTTATACATTTTATAGTTTGGGATACAGGTATTGGCATCTCCCCAGAAAACCAAGCACGACTATTTCAACCCTATTTTCAAATTGCCAATACTGTCGTTAATCGCAATGAAGGTACTGGTTTGGGGTTAACTGTGACTCGGAAGTTGGTGGAAATTCATGGTGGTTGGCTAGAAGTGGGATCGGAAGTTGATCACGGCTCGCGTTTTACGATCATCCTCCCTGTGCAGCCTGTGGGAGAATCGGGGAAAAGTGAGGAAGATGTAGAACCGATAGAGGTTTCTCGCCAAGTGGGAAATCAAGGAGACCAGGAAGCAAAATCTCCAAATATTACCTCTAATTCTGCTCTAGATATTTTGTTGGTGGAAAATGATTTACCCAATGCTGAGTTAATCCGAATTTATTTGAGTACATTGGGATATCAGGTGACTTGGGTCAAGAATGCTGCCGAAATGTGGTCGGCGCTTACACAGTTAAACCCAATAGTGATTTTAATGGATATTTACCTGCCAGATGGAAATGGTTTAAAGCTGGCGCAGCAGCTACGACAAGAAGCGCAGTATCAGATGATTCCAGTAATTGTCCAAACCGCAATGGCAATGAAAGGCGATCGCGAAACTTGTTTGGCCTCTGGAGTCAACGATTATATTTCTAAACCGATTGATTTACCTCTTTTAGGTAATCTAATCGCTAAGTATATTAAAATACCCAAATCAGGGAATGAGGCAAAATAACAGTTCAAAGCATAGCGGCGAAACCAAAGCTAAAATCCGGCAAAGGTTCTCACAATGGCGGTGGAGTTCAGATACAAACGGTACTCCTCTGAGTGATGGGTAGTTGACGCTAAGATAGAATTGGTTGGGTGCTATAGGGTTTTGCCCAGATTGGGAAATCATGTTGATAGAAAAACTTGAGCAATTAAAAGTTTTATTTGGCGAAATGGAGCAGGCTTTGATTGCCTACTCTGGAGGTATTGATAGCACTTTGGTTGCCAAGATTGCGACTGATGTCTTGGGCGATCGCGCTTTAGCCGTCACAGCTGTTTCGCCTTCGCTATTGCCAGAAGAATTGGAAGATGCGAAAATTCAAGCCGCAACGATGGGAATTTCGCATAAAATTGTCCAAACTCACGAAATGGACAATCCGAATTACACTTCTAACCCTGTCAACCGTTGTTATTTTTGCAAAAGTGAGCTGCATGACACTCTCAAACCCTTAGCTTTGCAGCTTGGTTATCCCTATGTAGTGGATGGAGTAAATGCTGATGATTTACACGACTATCGCCCCGGAATTCAAGCGGCTAAAGAAAGAGGTGCGCGATCGCCTTTAGCAGAAGTTGGGGTCACCAAAGCTGAAGTCCGTCAACTTTCACAACAACTCGGTTTACCTTGGTGGGATAAACCCGCTCAACCTTGTCTAAGTTCTCGCTTTCCTTACGGTGAAGAAATTACTGTGGCCAAGTTGCAAAGGGTGGGTAGGGCAGAAATTTATCTGCGAAAACTGGGTTGGCAGAATTTGCGTGTGCGTTCGGAAGGAGATACAGCCAGGATTGAATTGATGCCAGCACATATCAAAGAATTTGTGTTGACTACGGATTTACAGGCAGTAGTCTCTGCATTCCAAGATTTGGGATTTATTTACGTCACACTGGATTTAGAAGGATATCGTAGTGGCAAGTTGAATCAAGTTCTCAAGTTCTCATCAATGATTCCGAGTACCTAAAGCAAAAACAACGTTGCTGAATATGGCGATGTTTTAATTTCCTGAATGAGTCAATTCTAATTGTTGTAGTGCCGAACGCCAAATATCATAGCCATCTTGAGACAAATGTAAGCCATCTGTGGTTAACTCTGGGCGTAAATCGCCTTGAACATCTGTAAACCAATCATAAATATTGAGATAATCAGCTTTTTCTTGTTGAGCCATCAAAGCCAGCTGTCGATTAATCTGAATAATCCGGCTATTAGGAATTGTCGGTAGGCGAGTAGGCAAAATTGACTGCACTATGATTTGACTTTTGGGGTGAGACTGCCGCAAGCTACGGATAATCCGCCGATGATTACGCAAAATTTCTTCGTTACTATCACCTTTGCGTAAGTCGTTAATCCCTGCCATGATGTAAATCACATTCGGTCTTGTAGACGCAAAAGCCCGCAATCTTCTGGAAACTCCACCGGAAGTATCTCCAGATATGCCTTGATTTAGCCATAATTTACCCGTAGGCAGTTTTTCTCTCGGAAACCACATACTCAAGGAATCACCAACTAAGATACCTAAATAACTTGTACCTTGTCCTTGGCTGATAGCTTTGGCTTCTAAAGCTAATAAATTTTTCCAGTCTTCATAAGTGAGTTGGCGATTCTTACTTAAGTCCGATGATAATTGCGGAGTATTACTATCTAAACGGGTATAAATCTGACCTGTTTTGAGAGCCGCCAATCTTTGGTGGTAAAGTTGATTACCAGATATTAATGGCAAATGAGATGGTGGAGAACTGTGATGAAATAACGATTCTGGCAATCGTTGATAGCTGAACTCTGGGAAGGATCTGTGAGGATGAGCGATGTTTTTTTTATCCCCTGCTATCTGTGAACTCTGTTGAGAATTCAACACTAATTGAGAAGTTTCTGGCAGAACTATCGACATCTGTGGAAGAGCAGATGCTGGTATTGCTAATCCTGTTAACAAGCCTGCTGCTAACAGATAAGGTTCCCTCATCGCTTTATCTTTCCTCATATTTACTGCTTTTTCCTATGACAGTATTCATCACCTAGATTCAGGAAAATTTTACTGAGATTTAGTTATTATTGTTATTTACACCGTATTGTATAGTTCTGTAAAGCAAGTTCACAAGATTATATTGAAGAATTCACCATTTCTTTAAGACATAATTTCTTATTACTCAGCCCGTCTTATTTCACCAGGGTTTTTTCGGAAATATATAGTTAAAGATTCGAGGAAGTGCTAAAATTTAGGCGAAGTAATTAATGTTTCTTTCTTATTCTGTGGCTAGAGCTAGTACAGCAATTGGTGTCAGTCCAATTATTAAGGAGATTGTGCAAAAACAGGCACATTCGACACGTTTAACCCTAAAAGAGGTTATTCTTATGGGAATGTTAGCTATTGACAAGCTAGATGATCAAAGCCGTCAAGAGTTAGCAGATCAAGTTCATCAAATGCAGGTGAATGGCGAGATTTGAGCGATTAGTTATGAATTTTAACTTTTCAATCTAACTCTTAAATTTAAACTGACTGTTGACCAAATCGATAACGACTTCCCATAACATAATCTTCATTAATTTCAAAAGAAATCCATCGGCGTTGCCAAGTTTCAGCCACAAACCCGGTTGTATTGGAACCTGCAAATGGGTCTAGCACCAGATCACCTTCATCAGTTAAAAATTTGATGAAAAATTCAGCAAATCCCGCGGGAAACCTTGCTGGGTGAGGTTTAACTCCCTCGGATTTACAGCGACGTAAATAAGCGCTATTGGATTCAGTATTGGCAATTTCTAGCAAATTTGGCGGAATTGCACCCTGGTTATCTTTTTGGAATTTGTCAGAAATATCATGTCCACTGGGACGAATTTTAGCTTTATAGCCATTTTTCAGTAGTTGTTTCATACTCTGGCTATATGGCTTTAAAACTTTTCTGTTGTCAGCTTTAGGATTTGGTGTTTTCGACAACCACCAAACTACATTTACTGAATCTTTCACCCGAATTCGTCTGATTGTCACCCACTCAGCCGGGGTAGGTAATCGGGCTGGATTATAATGATAAAATTCTTGAGCCAGAAAAAAGCCGACTTCTTTACACAATCTGACTAAAAGTTCGTATTGATAGATACTCCGCACCGGATTACCACGAAGATAAGCGCCGCCTAAATCTAAAATAAATGAACCATTATCTGTGAGGACTCTTTTAAACTCCTGGGCGAAAGGTAGAAACCACTCAATATATTTGTCCGCGCTTTCATTACCATATTCTTTTTGACGTGTGAGAGCGAATGGTGGTGACGTGAGGATGAGGTTAATGCTATTTTGTTCAATGGATTTAATCAATTTGAGGCTATCACCCAAATATGCTTTTCCGAAATTTTGGGTGTAATAAGGATTAAAAATGATATCTTCTGGTGATTTTATTGTTTCTTCTTGCAAGAGCTTTAATTTATTAAATAATATTTGAAGTTTATATATAAGACTACTATTTGATTGTTGTTGGCGTAGCCTGCGCTTTGCACTTACAGACACTTAGAATACGTTACGGATTTCATCCTAAAGCATCCTACTAGCGTGACACAGCTAATTTTGTAAGCACTCTGCCCGCCCATAACAAGCATACTTCGACAAGCTCAGTACAAGTCTTGCCTGTTCCACAAGAGAAACATGATGCACTATTTTAGCCGTGTCAGTCTACTACAATACTGAATTTTTTTCATAAATCAAACCGGATTCCTATAGAAGCTTCTATTTAAATGAAGTGCGGATTTATTTGTATTTATCTGTAATTCATTATTTGCTAATTTCTTAGCAGCACCAACATGAGTAAATCAAGGATGGAAAAATTCCACCCTACTGATGACTGAAATTCTACCACTTTTTGTAGGGGAGAAATTTACCAGACATAATAACTTTAACGCGATCGCCTTTGGGGTCTGATTCTTTCTCTATATCTAAAGTAAAGTCAATAGCACTCATAATCCCGTCGCCAAATTTATCGTGAATTACGGACTTGATGGGCATTCCGTACACCTGTATAATTTCGTAGAAACGATAAATCAGTGGATCAGTGGGTACAACTGGGCCTAATCCTTTCAGAGGACATTCGGTTAACTGTTGAATATAGATCGGGCCTAATCCCAAAGTTTGCACCAGTAACTTAGCTTCTTCTGGGGAGGCGCTAGCTTGTCGGTAGAATACAGCAGCAATCCATACTTCGTCACGACCGAGAATTTTTTCTAAATCGGCAAAACTCAATCCTTTCTCTTGTTTTGCGGCTAAAAGCTGTTGAGTAATTTCAGGAATAGACATCTGAAAATTTTTCCTCGTCTGTAAGGTTAATTTTTAGCGATCGCTCGTTGCCACAGGGCGGATAAAATATAATTAGTTTTAAATTATACTATTTTCTTATATGATACTCTGACTCAGCGCTACAAGCCCCCAAATACTCGCTGTGCTGTGTACCCTTCGCTAAACCAAATCGAAACTCTCAATATGTCTGAATATTTAATTAATTATGGGATGTAGCCAAATTTTCGGCGAGCGATCGCGTTCAGGACGGTCTAATAATTGTATCCTACTGAAGGTTGATTTATTTAAATAATTTAAACAACAATAGTTCGCTTATTTTTTCTGTAAACTATTTGCCAAAATGCCTGAATTTGAGGAATTTTAAATAGTATCCTGTTCTGTATTCTGAGCAGAAGAAGTTAGAGTATAAGTCTCACAATTACACATATCACGTAACTGTCCATGTTCCGACAACCTGCTTTTGGCATCGCTTTAAGTACGCTTGTCCTTGCGAGTGGATTAATGAATGCTCCCATAACAGATAAAACCTCTACAGAACAAACCACTCATAATCAACCGTTATTAATTCCTTCAAGTCAGGCGGCAACATTAACTACTACCTTTGAAACTAATGTGCTAGAGAAATCAATTTTTGATGATATTAATCAATATCGAGTTAAACATAATCTGCCAGAGTTGACCCTAAATGAAAATATCACTCAACAGGCAAGGATTCATAGTCAAAACATGGCTAATGGTAAAGTCCCTTTTAGCCATGATGGATTTGAACAGCGAGTCACAGCTATTCCCCTGCGCTACAACAATGCGTCAGAGAATGTCGCAGTCAATCGGGGATATAGCAATCCTGCTAATGAAGCTGTGACTGGTTGGTTGGAAAGTCCCGAACATTTGCAGAATATTCAAGGCGATTACGACCTCACAGGGATTGGTGTTGCGACCAATCAAAAAGGCGAAGTTTACCTTACCCAAATTTTCATTCTCAGTAGATAGATTGATTTACTCAGTTTTTGCACAATAATAATGTAGTGTCTAATAGTATTTGTATCTCACAGACACTGCATTTATTATTGAGTGATTCATGACATTACAAGATTTTCAAGTAGGCGATCGCGACCTAAGTGACGCTGTTCTCGCTGAGTATTTAAAATCCGATGCGATCGCCATCGACACCGAAACGATGGGATTATTACCGCACCGCGATCGCTTGTGTTTGATTCAGCTATGCAATCCATCTGGTAAAGTCACAGCAATTCGCATAGCCAAAGGACAAACCGAAGCCCCAAATTTAAAAACTTTGTTTGAAGCGGCGAATGTCGTTAAAGTTTTTCACTTCGCTCGTTTCGATGTTGCGACTTTGCGCCATAACCTGGGGATTCAGGTTCAACCTGTTTTTTGTACCAAAATTGCTAGTAAGCTAGCTCGTACCTACACCAATCGTCACGGACTCAAGGAAGTAGTACAAGAGTTAGAACATATAGAATTAGATAAAAGCGCTCAAAGTTCCGATTGGGGTAACGCCGCTAATTTATCTGAGACGCAACTGAATTATGCTGCCAATGATGTCCGCTATTTACTCAGCGTACAGCAAAAGCTCATGGAAATGCTCAAACGAGAAGAACGTTGGGAAATTGCTCAGGAATGCTTTCAAGTTTTGCCAACTTTAGTTACCTTAGATTTATTGCAATTTAAGGATTTATTTGAACATTGAGTAAACAGTCAATAGTTGCTAGTAACTATTGACCAATAGTTTCTGAATCATATCAGCCCCCAGATTGATGTGTGGAATCAATAGACATCTCCGAAATTTAGAATTTTCCAGCCTCTAAATTTATCTGTGGGGTGAATCCAAAATCCAAAATCTAAAATCCCAAATTCTATGAATGGAAAACTAGACATCTTTGTTGAGATTTTCCAAGTGGTCTTGCATCCGAGATACCACATTCAGATCATCTGCACCTGCGGGAGTTTTGGATTCAATAATTCCTTCTGTGGGGCCGCCAATTTCCTTCCAGGCAGCTAAACCGCCTTTGAGTTGAGATACATGGTTAAATTTAGCATTGCGGAGCATTCTCGCAGCTTGGGCAGCTTGTTGGTCATTCGCACCGTATATGTATATATCACGATTCTTATCTAAAGATGACGTAGCTCTATCAACTAATTCATCCATCGGCATCGGCATCGCCCCCATAATATGACCCTCGTTATAGGTGAGGCGATCGCGAACATCTATAATTGTAAAAGCTGGTTCGCCCCATTCCAAACGAGACTTAACTGCATAAACATCAGACTGCGGTTTTACTGGGGGTTGTGGGGGAATAATAGCGTCTAGTGGATTAGTAACCATAATTTCTTTTAACTACTTTCACTAACATTAAATTAGCAAAATAGATACATTCTTATTCTCTTTCGCAGGTATGAATATTTGCAACTTCTCTCTACAGCTAGATTAGCTTATTTATTTTTTATCATTTAATATCATCTCTACTTTATTGCTGATTCAATCCAGAATCCCACATTGCCAAAACTATACTTTATCTCCTTATACTGTCAGAGTAAGGTGTATACACATCTCTATGCAAGATGTAAGATATCGTTTGATCTTTTACCGGGTGAGATGTCAGGTTGATCGCAGATTACGCTAAAATTAAGAAAATACTTTCCTGATTGGGCGCAGCCCTTCACCGAGGTTAGGTGTTCTCCTTTACTTATCGAGTTCACCGTAGAATACCTACCATAACAAAAATGAATTGCCAGATAGAAAATAGGCTAAAACATTATAGTGATGCTTCCTGCTACAAATCCTAAAATTCTGGTTGTAGATGACGATTTCGGTATCCGCAATCTTATATACCGCTTTTTAAGTCGCAAATATCAAATAGAGTTGGCAGCAGATGGTAAAACAGCGCTGTCATTGTTTGAGCAATTCGACCCAGCTTTAGTAATTCTGGATTGGAATTTACCGGATACTAGTGGCTATCAACTGTGTCAAGAAATGCAGAGTCGCACTAATGTTTTAGTGATGATACTGACTAGCAGAACGGCTGAAGCAGATAAGATCAAAATTCTCTCAGTTGGTGCTGATGACTTTTTAACTAAGCCCTTTAGCCTAGCAGAGATTGAACTGAGAGTAGAAGCCTTATTAAGACGCATTCGTTGTGTTAACTCTTCGCCAACACAACGCCTAGTTTTCCAGCAGTTAGCAATTAACCCTGATGGTCGGGTAGTAACACTTAACGATAAGCCTTTAACTTTAACAGCATTGGAGTTTAATATTTTACATTTTTTAGCTAGTCATCCTGGTCAAGCTTGGAGTCGTTCCCAGCTAATTCAAAAAATCTGGGGTTGCGAATATGTTGGTGATGGTAGAGTGGTGGATGTGCATATAGGACAACTGCGTAAAAAATTGGAAGTTGATACTACTATTCCTGAGTTTATTAAAACTGTGCGCGGCTACGGTTACAAGTTTGAACTGCCAGAATCTACGATTATTTAGTCGTCTTTTTTTAACACAGAGGGAGGCTGAGTCAGGTGAGAATTTTCGCGATTAACTACTTATGCAATTGTGTCCTCAACAATACGCCAGTTCAATATTTTATAGTCTATTAACTAAATATTTTTGCTGTGGATTGAGTGTATATTTTAGTGTTAAGCTTGGGTTTTGCTAGCAAATACACTAGGGTATTTTGTGTCTCATCAAGCCTCAGAGGGAAACTTGACTGCTGCTGATTTATCGTTGCAAAAGTTTTCCAACGGTGAAGATGTAGCGAGTTTAGCCGATATTTCACCCATAGGTAAAATTTGGGACAAACACCGAGCCAATGCGGATAAAATTGCCTACTATTACTCTACATCTGGGGAAAATTCCTTCTTAAATTATGCTTGGCGGATGAGAATGTGTGCCGATTTGCTGGAGTTTCAATTATTACCAGAACCAACAGCAGGTATTTTTAAGTTAAAACTGTCAAATGCGCGATTTTGTAGAGTGCGCCACTGTCCGGTTTGTCAGTGGAGGCGATCGCTTATGTGGAAGGCTAGAGCCTATAAAATTCTCCCACAGGTTGTAGCAGATTATCCCAAGTATCGTTGGTTATTTATCACCCTCACAGTCAAGAACTGCCAAATTCAGCAACTCAGGGAAACTTTGCATGAAATGAACAAAGCTTTGAAGCGATTGTCTGAATTAAAAGCCTGGCCTGCAAAAGGTTGGATTAAGTCTATAGAAGTGACTAAGGGTAAAGACGGGATATCAGCGCACCCACATTTACATATTTTGGCGATGGTACAACCTTCGTATTTTACTCATGGTTATATTTCTCATGCCAAGTGGGTGGCTTTGTGGCAAAAGTGCTTACCGAAAATATTGGGTTTAAAGCCCCGTTCTTTTAGGACGGCTTTTTATTTGAGCATTTGGTTTATCTTTCATTCTAGTGATAGGTAAAAATGATGTAGAATGTACCCAGGAGGTGATAAAAGTGTTTAACCTGACCTACGAATTTAAACTCAA
>REBL01000191.1 GCA_007692755.1 Nodularia sp. (in: cyanobacteria)
GTCCGGCTTTGAATATGGGTAAAAGTTCGTTGCTTTGGGTTTTGCGTTTGAAGTTACAAGGTAGATAATAAAATAGGTTTTTTACATCTATTTCTAACTGATTTGCACCTTTGCGGAGTAATTCTTTGGATTCTTCTGGGTCAAATCTGAGTCTGCGGAGTTTCTCGGCGTAGCAAGCACCGGCTGAGGTGGCTAGTTTAGTAAATTCTAAAACAAAGGTAATTCGTTCTGGATTCCAGACAAAATAGGGAGAGTTACTAAATTCTTGGTAGATGTGGCGTTGTACTAAATCAAGGTTACAAGTTTTGCCAGATAAAATCAACCAATCTACTTTATGTGTGTTGCAAGAATCGATGTTTTGGTCTTGGAAACCTAAGCGACTTTCCATCAGTCCTTTAGCAATGCCAATTCCTTCTTTGATGGTGGAAGCAGCGGCGCGTTCAAATTGTTGGCTGTCTATAATTACGCAAAAATTGTCGGGATTTCTGACTTGAAATTTTATAGCACTTTGAGTCAGGATTTCGGAAATTTGTGGTTCAGAAACAGTAAAGGTTAAAAGCGGATGATCTGCTGGTGGTTTTTGCCCCAGTTTGAGTTTAGCGGCTTCGGCATGATCCCAGAGAGTATAAAAGGTTTGTAGCCGTTGGGGTGCTTGTTGCCATCGGGTTGGTAATACTTTATCGGCAGCATCTAGGGCATCTTTATAAGCAGCGTCACCGTCGGGATTTTCTTTATCTAAACATTTTAATAAACTGCCGCTTTTGAATTTACCTTGTTCAATAAAACGCTCGTTTAATTCAGCGTTAATTAAATCTTCTAGCTTTTCGCTTTCGATGTCACCTGTGGTTATGGCTGTTAATAAAAAATCTGCGATCGCTACTTTCAATAATCTAAAGATTCTCAGGGTAATTAATTCGCCGCCTAACTGTAAATGTCCAGAGGAACCTAATAGTTTTGGAGTCAGTTTATAGTAACGTCCCCCTAAGCCTCTATCTTCATGTTCGGCAAAAGCCGGGGTTTTATCTTCCAAAGTCAATTCAATTAAAGCTAAATCTGTGGTTCCCCCACCGATATCCAAGACGAGGACATTTTGTGACCATTTATTTTCGACTTGACGACAACGAGTTTTAAATGACTCTATCCCAATATTGAGATTCCCGCCAAATTCTCGCCATAAAAAGAATATAGCCACCGAGACGGCTTCATCGTAAGCGGTTTGGACATCATCAATACCCAATTGTTCGACTAATTCCTTGACTTCCTTACGCACTAATGGCGGGGCGACAGTGGGGTAGGTGACAACGGCTGTGAGGAAATCTCCCTCAGAAAATCTGCGTCTAGCGCGTTGGCGGAAGTCTTCTGTTAACTCGATTAAATGCGCCCAAGCTGCTTGAATCAGTTCATTGACATTAATTGTTTCTTCTTGGTCATCCAGAATGACTGGGAAAGTGCGATCCTGTCCAAAATAGCGCTTGGGTGAGTGGTGAAATCGGCTGATAATTTCCTTTAAAGAAACGCTTGTACCTTGGGCTATGGCTTTTTTTCTGTTATCCCTAGCTTCCCTACCCATTCGCAGTTCTAAATCTGTCAAACTCGAAATTTCTAATTCGCTGGGAATTTCTGTGTCGCGACGATTAATATCTAAGACAACTGGGATTAAATTCTGTGATTCTAAAGTAGGGACACGAAAAACTTCATGGTAGATTTGGTAAAGTTTTTTGCTTACAGCCCGGCGGAATTTATCGCTGTTACCTAAACATAATTCGACTTGGCGAATCGCTTCTAAGAATCGCTCTTTTTGTTCACTTTCAAAAACTTCTCGCAGACGATGGGGTTCAATTTCCAGGTTTTTGCTAATGTCAGCAATAAATTTTTCCCAGTCATGAGGATTTACATCAGGTAAAGCTACCGATGCCGGAGAACTTAACCATTCTGCCATGCGATCGCGCAACCGAATTTCTTGTTCTTTTGGTAAAATTTCCGCAATGGGAACTTCCATCGGGTCGAACAGTGTAACTGTAGAATTGGATGTGCCGAAATCTAAAGCAAACCATCCTGGAAATCTTTTTCGTGGTTTATTACTGATTTTTTTTTCAATATATTTACTGATTTCTATAGGACTGCTAACAGAATCAATCTCAATTATGCCCTCATCAAAAATTATGGGCGACCAGAGATAGCATGAAGCCCCACTTTGTTTAGGTTCAGATAAGATGGGATCTCCTAAGACATCAGAATCAAAATATTCAACAATTACTTCCAAGGTGCAGTTAATTGGTTCTATTAAAGGATACTCTAATTTACAAGGATATTGCTCTAATTGACCAATTTGGGAAATTTTAGGCGTTACAGAATCAAATGGTTTATATGCTTTTTTAATTTGGACAGCTAATTCCTCTGGAGTCCCAGTCACAATACAATTAATTCTAGCTATATGAGGTACATTATCCCCAGCCGCTACAAGTTGGATAGTGGGTAATTCCAAGTATTCGTTTTCCTTAGCGCGCACTTGAAAATTGGGTGGAAGCCGAATTTCTACAGCCATTTTTTCTCCTTATATTAATGCTTTAAAGCCGCAAATGAACATCAAAATCTTAATTATCTATGTTTCTCTTTGATTTGTTTCAAAAAATCAAATTCTTCTGCAAAACCTCAAACTTTCAACTCCCGATTAAACTTGAAAGTTATCATCAGTATAGGAACTTGTCGCAACTTTAGAGAGAATTTGTAACCAAGTAGGAATAGCAACTTTAGCTGGGGTATTTCCCGCCGCAATATGTCTGAGTAAAGCTTCCTTTTTAGAAAGATTTTGCAGAGTCGGAATAATTTGATCCAAAATGCCTTCTAATTCAGCATTCACCTGTTGATTGATTTCACTGACATACTGCACTAGATGCAGACTAGCACAAGCCGTTATTTCATCTCGTAGTCGTAACACAAAAAGTTGGTGATTACCTGTTTTGGGTAAATCTTGACTTTTTTCGGGTGACCAATCAAATATTTGACCAATATTGTGTTTTTTATCTTGACGCGCCAAGGGAAACATAGTTTCTGGTGAAATAGCTTGTTCTTTGCTATTAATTTCCGAAATAATTGCTTCTTGCCATTGATTAGGATCGCATCCTAATAGCAATTTGTAAAATATATCAGCTTCTTCTATACCAAACTTGGTTTCAATTTCTTGTTCCATTTCTGGACGAAGATTTGCTTGTAAGTGATCGCGTTCTGGGGCTATATAATGGGATAATTGACTTAATAAATCTGCTACTGCCTGATGAATGCGATCGCGGGCAAAATTTTCTAATTCCTTGACAGTTTTGGCAAAGGCTGGATAAAAGTCTTCACTCTTCGTTGGTAGAGTGCTATTAACTCTACTTCCCCGGTCAAATAGCTTGCCGGCTGCACCTTTAAATTCGGCAATAGTGATATTACCATTATTGGCTTTATTAAATAGTAAAGTCCATTCATTCCAATTGAGGATTTTAAATGTGAGTTCGTCTTTTACCACATCGCTAACCACATCTCCCCGACGGTCTTTGAGTGGTTCTTTGCCTAAACTCTTTTGGAAATTCCGATAAGTTTTATCTAAGTTTTCTATAGCAGCCCGAAACTCAATTAAATCCTGAGTATCTGCGGTGGGAATGCCTTGTTCATGAATTTCGGCAATAATGTTTTTCAGGTGTTCTTGTTGTTGAAGTAAATTATCGGCAGCCCTATGAGTATCTTGATATAGTTGTTTCAGTCCGTGACTAGCAACATGATTTTGAATTAAATCTCGCAGTTTAGCAACACCCCCATCTTGGGCAAAGTAACTCAATTGTTTGCCTAAATGACTGCGTGGATCAGATTCTAGCAGACGTGTACTTAATAGTTCCCACTTTTGTTGCAATCGCTTAGACCTTTCCAGATAATCAGGATAATCTAAGTTAGCTAAAAACTCTGGTGAACCTGCTTTGACTGTACTAGAACGTTTTGCCAACTCAGCCAGCCCTAGTAGTGGCGATAATAAAACAATTCGGTCTTGTTGGGTGGTAAATGCACTAGCAGCGTCAACGGTGGTTTGCAAAACTTTCAATTTGCGGAAAACATCCTCTTCCTCTAAAAGTCTACTACTTTCAATTAATCGGTCAAGTTCTCGTTCACAACCTTCACTATCTAAAGGTAATTGATCAAAACGACCCACCCCCACTAAAATTAAATCTTTGAGGTCTTGTCCTGGCCGCTGCTGCTGCATCATCGTGAAGATTTTGTTGGCGCGATCGCTTCCAGGTGTTTTACCATTTAACAGCACTAAAATTGTCTGGACTTCTGCTAACTCCCGCAGTGATAAAAAGGTATCTCTCGCACCAGAATTAGCAGCCCCTAATCCCGGAAAGTCCAAAAGCACAAATTCTGAAGCCCCGGCAAAATCCCAAATCTCCCGTGAGATTTTCACCTCAATATCCACACGCCGGATGAGGGGGAAACTGTTCTGCAACAGCTTGGTAGGTAGCCTCTGGGGTGGGCTAGGTAATCGGATATGAGATGGGGGTAAATCTTCAAAACGCAGAGTTTGGATAGCCATTGGCTGTTCCGTCAGCTGTAGCCCCTCATGGGCGGTGATACCATCAATTTGGTAATGACCACCACACATAGCTTCGCCGTATGCTTGATAGGCGCGAATGAACAATACCAACTCGCGCAATAAATAACGTAATTCTAGGTTTTTACTACTGTTCCATGTATCCTCACACCAGTTAATAATTTCTTTGCCAGTGTTTAACTTTGACAGAGACATCGATGCGAGTCCAGCTGCTGTAGTTCGGCGACTTGCTTCCTCCAACATGAATTGTAAACACTCATTTACCCCTTCATGAGAAAGATACTCTACTCGAAAATTATCTGCTTGAGTTGTGGCAAAACCTGATTGCGGCACAATATGGATAGCTGTAACGTTGCCTGTGGTGGGGTTTTCACTAATGGGTAAGGCATCAGCATAACCAATCAAGCTGCCTAAAAGTAAAGTTTTGCCGCTGCTAAATTCTCCCATCACCCCGATTCTGACAGGAGATGTGGCCAGTTCTACAGTTTTTTCAGCAGCTTCCCGGAGACGGATAAGACAGTCATCCAGGCTAGTTGGTATCCAATCTTCTTGTTTAGAAGGATATTGAGGTACTGAGTCTAGTTTTTGCAGAATAAATTCGCCGTATTCTTTAAAACAATCTAATTGCTCTATTTCCATAAAAATGCTTTCCCTCTTATATCAATTTCTGTGAGTTTTATAACATAAAAAAAATACAAATAGCAGACATTTATGCAATTTATTCCTAGCACAATCTTGCCTGATTACAAGAATACTTATTTCTATGGATAGATTTAATTTTACCAACTTAAACTATTCTTAACCGGATGCTTATCTAGAAAAGATAAAAAATCCCCATTTGGGGTGTTTAGTATCATTTATTTTGTTAAAATTATTTACATCTCAGTAAATAAATTGCCAACCCCAAGACCCCCAACTTAAGTTAAGTCGGCGACAAAAATTCAATGTACATCAAGAAATATTAGTGCTGACTTACTGATTGTAGACACCCGTAGGGCAGAAGTTGGGGGTTTGAGGTTATTTAATTGTCTGAGTCTGTTTATTTTCCAATCCTTCTAAAGAATGTTCTAAGTGTAATTCTCCCTTGGGTGCAAAGCGCATCCACAATGGAGTTTCAGAACCAGCCGCACCTTTACCGACAGTAACCCCACCATCAGCTAGCCACAGTGCGCCTGTGATATAGCTAGCTTCATCGGAAGCGATGAAAGCGTAGACGTTGGCTATTTCTTCTGGTGTCCCCCGACGGGCTAAGGGTGTACCTTGAATCAATGTTTTTTCCATTTGTTCATCCATTGGCCCTGTTTCTTTATGAGTCCAAGCGGTATCAATTGGGCCGGGACAAACACAGTTAGCACGAATCCCATATTTAGCTTGTTCTACGGCGACACCCAGCATAAATGAATGCATCCAGCCTTTTGTACCACCGTAGGTTGTATTAAAAGCTAATCCGTTAATCCCTGCTTCAGACCCGGCGCTGACGATATTACCACGGGTTTTTTGCAAGTGCGGTAAGGCGTATTTGGTCATTAAAAATGCGGAACGAATATTCATGCGGATGGTTTCGTCAAAGACATCTAGGGGATAATCTTGAGTTTCCGCAGCTGCGAGAAATACGCCAGCATTATTAATCAGGATGTCTAATTTACCGTAGGTGTTAATAGCAGTTTGTACGCAGTTTTGAGCGTAAATTTCTTGAGAAATATCACCTGAATAAACTATTGCTTTGCTGCCATAATGTCTAATTGACTGCACTACATCTTCAATAGGATCATCAGGTAATCCGTTGACAATTACGGCTGCACCTTCTTTGGCAAATTTGTGAGCGATCGCTTCTCCAATTCCCGTACCAGCACCAGTTATAATGGCCACCTTGCCGTCTAAACGTTTAACCACAGGAATACCTCCTGAAAATTTGTAATTAACTTAATTCATATCTATTCTTTTTCTCATTGTTCTACTCTCTGGTTAAGATACATCTGTCTTCAGTAGGGTTAAGTTGCAAATATGCTTTTGATACTGTTATTAACGACACTCATTAATTACCAAGTCAATTGTTATGACATATACCCAAACCAGCGATCCCAATATTCGTGAATGTGTCCAATCATGGCGAAAATTAGATGTAGAACAACAGTTAGCCTTGTTTTGGTTAATTTACAAAGAAATGGGAAAATCCATTACACCAGCCGCCCCTGAAGCCAGCACTGTGTCTCCAGAAATTGCTGAGGGTTTATTCAACCAAGTGAAAGAATTGAGTCACGAACAACAGCTGCAAATTCAACGTGACATCATTACTAAAGCTAACACTCAAATTAGCCGTGAATATGGCTCTTTAAGCGATACTACAAAACTTTTATTTTGGTATCGTTTAGCTCAAGGAATGGAAAGCGGTAATATTATTCCTTTACCTGCTGGTTATCAACTTTCATCCCCATCTCAAACACTGTTGAATCAAATCAAGGCGTTACCTTTTGAACAACAGATGAATGCTTTCCGTGATTACGTTTCGCCAATGGGTGCTGAACCGAAAGCCGGGGCGGAAATTTAACAGTTGCTCTGTTCCCTGTTAGCAGGGAACATCCTGAATCCTTCCCCCCTGCCTCATTCCCCTGCCCCTTTTCCTCTTCTTTGAGAAATCTTTAAAATCAATGAAAAGCCTATAGAATCAGGTTGTACGGGCGTATTGCCATACGCCCCTCCTGACTTCCGCCTTGCGTATTTGGTAAATTAGTCAAGGCTATATCTTAAGATTTTTTGGCGCGATTAATCCAAATACCCCTTAATCCAGCCGCTTTCGCTCCTTGATAATCCTCGACAATACTGTCCCCAATGTGCCACGCTGCTTCAGGTGGACAACTATGTTTTGCTAAAGCGATCGCAAAAATTTGGGGATCAGGTTTTGCGAAACGGGCTTGGGTAGAAATGGTGACAGAGGTAAAATAACTGTTCAATTCTAAACTTTGCAATACTGAAAAAATGCGGGAGTCGAAATTGGACAGTATTCCTAGTTCAATACCCTGTTGTCGCCAGTCTATTAAAGATGACAAGACATCAGGATAAATAAACCAAGGTTCGGCAGTACCAAAGTGGATATAGAGTTCACTAAAAAAACTAGAAAAATCATCAAATTGCTCTAGAACACCTGCGCTTTCAAAAGTATTCAGAGCTATTTTCCGCCACCACTCAAACTCCCGTTGGGGAAGGTCATGCAACTCTGCATTGGGAAAGACTGGTGGTGCTGATGCTTGAAAGCTTTGCAGAAAACTTGTATTTAATATTTCTGCTGCAACATCAACATCAAATTCCTTGGCTATTTGACTATAAACTTCGCCCACACTGCCTTTTACGCCGAAGAGTGTGCCAACAGCATCTAGAAGAATAACTTTCGGTCGTTCCATCAAACCTTGTATAATTAATTGTAAATGTGGGGTTTTAGATATTGATAAAGATACCAAAATCTAATTAGAAAGTGTATCTATAATAGGACGAACTAGCCAATTAAAACCAACTTTGAGTTGATGATCTAAAGTTGGCATCCGATAGAGATAAGCTAGACGACGGGCAAGGTATGCAAAGGGTCCATCTAATTTCACACCTAAACCTGTGAGGGTGGCGTTGTCTTTGCCTAATGCCATCATTTCCCCTAACGCCTGGTAACGGAATGGTAACAAAGGGCGATCGCTCAGTGAAGCCCAGATATTCCAAGCGGTATAATCAGCTTGTTGAAAAGCAACTTGGGCTGTGGCTGGGACTTGTTGACCTTCAGCATCAACACAGTCGGCTAAGTCTCCCAAAGCAAAGATTTCTGGATGTTCTAAAGCTTGGAGAGTGGGTGTAGTGGTGATTTGTCCACGCTGATTTTGTTTTAAAGCTAGTGTCTTGACTACAGGCGCAACTCTGGTTCCCACAGTCCAAATGACTAAATCGACAGGAATTGTATCAACCTGATTTTTGTATTCTAGGGAAATGGTATCCTGTCCGATGGATTCAACTTTGGTTTCTAAATCCAGAAATACTTTTTTTGCTTCTAAAGCTTTTTTGGCAGCTTCGCGGTTAAAATCTGGGGAAGTGCGTAAAATTTGATCACCGATTTCAATTAGGCGGAAACGTCCCTTTTCTCCGAGTCTATCTGCTAACTTACAGGCTAATTCTACGCCACTGTAACCAGCGCCCACAATGGCGACGCGAATTTTGTCTGCATTTGATTCTTCTAGCACTCGCAGACGTTCTTCTAAACGATAAGCATCTGTAATATTGCGGAAGGGGTAAGCGTGGGATGTCGCACCAGGAACCATATCTAATGGTGTTTCTCCACCCAAAGCTAATACTAAGCGATCGTAGTCGATTTCTAGCCCATCTTGTAAATGTACCCGTTGTTTTTCGGTGTCGATTCCAGAGACAACAGCTTGACAAAACCGGACACCTGTGTTTTGCAGAAGTTCTTCAAAAGGTGGGGCGATTTCCCAGGTTTGCATTTCCCCGGTGAGTAATTCGTAGAGTAAAGGTGCAAAAATAAAGCGATCGCTTTGATCAACTAAGACAATTTCGGGCTTTTGGTCATTTTCCCAAGGTAACTGGCTTAAACGGAGGGCGGTATATAGACCACCAAAGCCTCCGCCGAGGATACATATTCTAGGAGTTTGTTGAGTCATCGATTTTATAGGAAAGTCAATCCCAGCATGGCAACTACTTTCAGTGTAATGAATTTCTTTGGTTCTATTGCCATGAGTCGATAATCTCTGGATGTATTTTAAGTGGTTTCGGTGCAGGCGATCGCCTCTTCTTTGCGCCTTTGCGCCTTTGCGCGAACTAATATAATCTCAAACAAACAGCGAAAAACTAAACATCAGCCACTATGCAAAAAAAGTAAAAAATGACAAGACTTTATCAAATTATACTAGATACAAACGTACTCCTAGCTGGTTTACGCTCTAGTCGTGGTGCATCTTACAAGCTGTTAAGCATACTCAACGATACTCGCTGGCAATTAAATATTTCTACCACATTAATCTTCGAGTACGAAGAAATACTTAAACGACAAAAAGACCAGTTAACCCTAAATGATCAAGATATTGATAATATTATAGAAGCTATTTGTGCCATATCTAACCAATGTAATATTTTTTATCTATGGCGACCAATTGCACGCGACCCAGATGATGATTTTTTAATAGATTTAGCTATGGAATGCCAAGCAGACTTTATTATCACTTATAATCAAAAAGATTTACAAGCAGCAGATAAATTTGGCATCAAAGTATTAACTCCTAAAGAATTTTTACAACAAGTAGGAGAAATATCATGAGTAACTTAAACGTACAAATCCCCGAATCCTTATATAAGCAAATTCAAACCTTAGCAGCCAAAGAAAATATATCTTTAGAACAACTTGTAGCTATTGCACTATCAGCACAAATTTCCTCATGGATGACCAAAGATTATATCGAAGAAAAAGCCAAACGCGGTAGTTGGGATAAATTCGGGCAAGTTTTAGCTAAAGTCCCTGATGTAGAACCAGAAGATTATGACAAATTATGATGCAAAATGTCGGTTGCCAAATTAAATTTTCACTAGATAAATTAATATTTATAAAAGCATTAATTACAAAAATATTACTATGTAATGCTTTTCTGATTTTAGGCTATCTTTAGCCAGCTTAGATACTAATTGACGAAATAAATGTTCGGGTTTAGATAATTAGGGCTTGCTGAAAAAATTGCCTTATCATATTTTATTCCAATAGCGTCTTATTGTTGCGCCATTAATTGGTGAATGTCCACATCTAACGTGCGAATTTACACAAAAAGCGGGTGATGGGACTCGAACCCACGACGTTCACCATGGGAAGATGACATTCTACCACTGAATTACACCCGCAACTAATGGATGGCTTAACCAAACCATCAACTATAATAACACTATATTGGCAGATAATACATATCTAGGAGTCTGATTACCAGAAACTAAGCTACAAGTCAGCCATTGGTGGCGAGTTAAAATCTCCACTAGTACAAGTCGGCGTAAATAAACAGACTATTCAAAATCTATGAAAAGCCCATTCTATAAGCTTTTTGACTTTTGTTCGCGTAGCGTGCCGGAGGCTCCCTTTTGACTTTTGACTTCCGCCTTGCGGTACTAGACCCTTGATAACTGTTCACTGTTTACTTAATTCACACCTGTAACCTGCTACTTCTATGATACAACTGATAAATCTGCATTGTCTGCAATTCCAGCCATAGCAAACCTGACGATGCAATTTTGACGAATCTACATAAAAATTTTATTTATCTGAGTAACCAAACAAATATGTTCAATGTCACTGAAATTTTAATTGATGCCTTTGTTGACCAAATTCGAGAAGGCTACCGTCGTACATACGGCTGCTTAAAAAATGATTATCAAGATATTATCGCTTGGGCTGGTAATATGGCGTTGGAAAATATTGCCAATAGCGATGCTCTATATCACAATGTGGAACACTCTGTCTTAGTTGCGATTGTGGGTCAAGAAATTTTACGCGGTAAACACATCCGGGAAGGTGGTGTCTCTAGTGAAGACTGGCTGCATTTTATCATTTCCTTGGTGTGTCATGATATTGGCTATGTTAAAGGAGTTTGTCGAGAAGACAAAGAGTCAATAGGTTTATATGCCACAGCTCAAGATGGCAAAATGATTTCTCTGCATCCTGGAGCTTCGGATGCGGCTCTTACACCCTATCATGTTGATAGAGCCAAACTCTTCATTGATGAGCGTTTTGGTGGTCACAAGTTAATTGATGCTGAAGTCATTAAAACTAATATTGAGTTAACGCGGTTTCCAGTACCGGTGGCTGAGGATCATCAAGATACAATTAGCTATGCCGGGTTAGTACGTGCTGCTGATTTGATTGGACAATTAAGTGACCCACGTTACTTAAAGAAAATTACTTCTTTATTCTACGAATTTCAAGAAACTGGGATGAATCAAGTTTTGGGTTACAAAACACCTGCCGATTTACGCAAAAATTACGCTAGGTTTTACTGGAATGGCGTTTATCCTTATATTAAAGATGGACTACATTACTTGTCTCTGACTCAGCAGGGCAAACAAATTATGGCTAATCTCTATTCAAATGTGTTCGTTGTAGAACATGAAAAGAGCCAAGAAGAAAACTTACATCTATTAGAACAACCACATAGTTAGGTACAGGTGAATAATCATTGTATTTCCTAGTTTGCTGAGGTACTGAGGTAGAGGCAATTCATGAATTGCTCCGATGATAGTCTGTACCTCACTCCAATAGGAATATTTATATTTATTGAAAAAGGACAAATAATATGAATTGGTGGCAAAGACTTCAGAAAAACCCTTTGGCGCGATTTGGGGCAATTGTGCTGTTAATTTTCTATGTGGCGGTAATTG
>REBL01000285.1 GCA_007692755.1 Nodularia sp. (in: cyanobacteria)
GCTGTTCAATAATTCCTAACGGCACTCCATTACTTGTAGCAGCAAATGTTGAATGCACTTTCAATCCTGATGATTGACGATGGTCAAGATAACCAACTCCTTTAGTTTTGGGGTGGTTTGTTAAATCTATGTTTGTTGTGTCTTGAATCGCTAAGACTATTTGATGTTCTTTAATTCTTTCGATTGTGCTGTCTATATGCCCTTGGCGAATTTCACTGGCGGGAAAATATGGTGATTTCCAAAAGTTATATACCGCTTTGGTTGCTGCCATATTTCCGCTCGCTTGTGGTACGCTGCTATCCGGCTGTGCGGCTAAGTCCTCTACTATCTTGATTAACCGCTTGTTTCGACGAACGTCTCCTAAGTCTACCCCAGACAGTTCCTTGGCTGCCCACTTTTCCATGATTCCATTACCCGATTCTGTTCTCTCCACACTATACTTAGCAAGCTTTTTCCGCTTATGTTAAGTATCTTATTCGATTGTTAAGAAAGATCCGGGTAATGGATAGGCTTGCACCGGAGGGGTTGGGGGTGGGGTGGGGTGGTGTAAGGTGATAAATATAACTATTAAGCCCTAGTTTGACTTTGCTGCACTTGCTGTAATAACTGTTCATCACTTTCAGCGGGTTCAAGACACTGGAATCCTTGGCAAACTAAACCGAGGCTACCCGATGGTAAATCAGATACCACAGCAAACTCTGTCACAGGTAGATACTTAGTCATTAGAGGGATTATCTGCTCAATAGTACTGCGAATTAAGGTAGAGTTACGATACCAATCTAAGGCTGTAAACAAGCTGGGACAAGCCTGGGGAGCGTTACCCATGACGCTACTAAAAGCTTTCAGTCCTTGCTCGGCTAAGTCCAGATAATGTAAATTATCGGTGAGTAGGGAAAGACGGACTAAGTTAGCGATCGCCACTCCATTCGCTGATGGTGTAGCATTATCTGCATAACTGCGTTCCCGCACAATTAAATCTTGACTAGCATCAGTGGCGGTATTGTAATAGCCACCTAATTCTACACTCCAGAGAAACTCATTGAATTCATCTTGTAGTGCGATCGCAGTTTCTAACCAAGATTTTTGTTCCGGGAAACAAGCCTGTAAATCTAATAGTGCTTTAATAAACAAAGCATAATCTTCAGACTGCGCCAACACAGCTGCTTCGCCTTGATAATTGAGTCGATGGAAACGCCCATCTACAAACTGTTGTTGCAAAATAAAATGTGCAGCTCGAATTGCGATTTCCAGATATAACGGTTGTTGAAATACCGCACCAGCCCTAGCCAACCCGGAAATCATCAAACTATTCCAAGCCACAATCATCTTCGTATCTGTCACCGCCGGAATGCGTCCAGGCCAACCGCCAGTTTTTGCTTCTTGATTATTAGCAGCAGGTGGAAAAGTTTTCACTGACTCCGGCTTGTTACCATAACGCGCCGCAAACAACTTACTCAAAGCAACTTCTATCGTTGCGCTCAGTTCCCCTTGATGACGACGTTGTAAAACAATCTTACCTTCAAAGTTACCATGAGGAGTAATCGTAAACTGTTGTTGTAACTCCGTTAGTTCCTCTGAAGTTAACAGTTGTTGCAGTTCGCTGTAAGTCCAGACATAAAAAGCGCCTTCCTCCGGTTCAACATCCGTAGAGCTAGTAAAACTATCAGCATCTTGAGCCGCATAAAAGTAACCTTCTGGAGCAGTCATTTCCCGCCTGATCCATTCCACAGTCCCAGCCACAGACTTCATGAATGCTGGTTCTTTAACTCCATCACTCCATAAATTTGCGAGATACTCCACAATTTGACCATTGTCATAGAGCATCTTTTCAAAGTGAGGCACTGTCCAAGAGGGATCAACAGTATAGCGATGAAAACCACCACCTACATGGTCATAAATACCCCCCAAAGCTAAATCTAGACCGCGCTGAATACAAATTTCTTTGCCATCATGCTGGGATGGAAACAAAAAGCGAGTTCCCCGTAATGCTAATTCTGCATAGGGGATCATTGGAAAGCTATTACCAGATTGGTTGGGAGTAATTACGGCTGTGCTAGTTTCCCAACCTTGGCGCAGCAATTCATTTTCTGCAACTTGATTTGTCGCGCCATTTTGCAATACCGCAGAGGTGTGGAGCGACTCAATAATTAATGCTTTCCGTTCGCTTAAATCTGCTTTTTCTGTATCATAGTAGCGGCGCAGCGCTTGCAGAACTTGCAAAAATCCCGGACGACCATAACGCGGTTCCACAGGAAAGTAAGTTCCCGCGTAAAAAGGTACTAAATCATCTGGAGATAAAAACACATTTAAAGGCCAACCCCCTTGACCACTCATCATCTGCAAAGCTTGCATATAGATACTATCGAGGTCGGGTCTTTCTTCCCTATCTACTTTAATAGGTAAAAAATTGGCATTCATGTACTCAGCGATCGCTGGATCTGAAAAAGCCTCACCTTCCATCACAGTACACCAGTGACAACTGGAATAACCAATAGAAAGGAAAATAGGTTTATTTTGTTCCCTTGCAGTTGCAAGAGCATCGTCACACCAAGACCACCAATCAATCGGGTTTTCGGCGTGTTTGCGGAGATAGAGACTCTTAGCTTCAGCAAGGCGATTAGTCATAATTTTGATGCAAATAGTTGCCTTATTTGCCCAGTTTACCCTGTTCCTAGAAGCCTTAGCCTAAAACCATGTCTACATGAACCAAAAACTCAACCAGCGACTTATCCCTTGGGTAAGAGTCCATACAGTCAACTGATTTCCGCCCTGTGATATTAGCTATCTATTTGAAAGAGCGTAATAAGAAGCTGACAATTGTGACTCGCGTTTCCGGTGACGATGAAGATGCCCTTGTCTGAACTCGATAATTTGGGCTAAGACCTGCTATCAGGTGGAGTAAAAAGGTAATAATGGCGGCTTGCACAAGTTTTTCAGGCATGGCAGGTATCCCTTTGTTAATAGTACTTCAAGTTGGAGCGATTTCTGTAAATACACGCCTGACTATTGGTTTACCGGACTTGACAAGATTAATCTGATCATTGATCAACAACAAGCTAAAAGTTGTTTAAAAAGCTACCAATAGTGGACATATTTTTACTATAAATACACTTGATCCAGTGGTCTTGAGTAAACCCTAATATTGAGGGTTTAGTGTAGATGTAGATATTTTCCGGCAAGAACAGGACTTGTCGTAGATATCACTTGGTTTTTTTTTATTTTCTTCCTCCCATGACCACATGGAGATATTTATTTAGACGTTTCTTCTCTATAAAAAGTGCCTAAGAGGATTTTTTTCATCTGTCAGATGAGGAAGAATTGGCGAAAATCTGGACAAAAACAGCCATCAGCCGTTGACTGAAGAAGCAGGGGAGCAGGCTTCGCCGAACGTCCGAACGGGGATCGGTACAGGTGGGCGTAAATTGCAGAACCAATTGAAATCAATGAAAAGCCTATAGAATGAGCTTTTTGAATTTTGACCAATACTTCCTTAATGGTACAAGCCCCTAGATTTATTTCCGCTTTGCGGAACTAGCCTTTAGGCAGGGTGAGTATCAAGCCGATAAAATAGATATAAAATTAAGATACTTACAAGCACGCTGCATGATTCCTATCGTTGTTGAACAATCGGGTCGAGGCGAACGCGCCTTTGATATCTACTCACGACTGTTGCGTGAGCGCATCATATTTTTGGGACAACAGGTTGATAACGACATTGCAAATTTGATTGTTGCCCAACTGCTATTCTTGGATTCTGAAGACTCGGAGAAAGACATTTATTTGTATATTAATTCTCCTGGAGGTTCGGTAATGGCAGGCATGGGCATCTTTGACACCATGAAGCACATCCGTCCTGATGTCTGTACTATTTGTACTGGACTAGGAGCAAGCATGGGCGCTTTTCTTCTCAGTGCAGGTGCTAAGGGTAAGCGCATGAGCCTACCCCATTCACGGATTATGATTCATCAACCCTTGGGTGGCGCTCAGGGACAGGCGACTGATATTGAAATTCAAGCGCGGGAAATACTCTACCACAAGCAACGGCTCAACGATTATTTAGCTGAACATACTGGTCAACCAATTGAACGTATTGCTGAGGATACCGAACGCGATTTCTTTATGTCTCCAGAGGAAGCTAAGGAATATGGCTTGATTGACCAAGTTATTGACCGTCACGCTGCTGGTAGCCGTCCGGTTCCTGTTCTCAATCAGTAGGAGTAGGGAGTAGGGAGTAGGGAGTAGGGAGTAGGGAGTAGGGAGTAGGGGTGCGGGGAAGTTGGAAAACAACCTTTCCTTTTCTCCCCTGCACCCTGCCCCTATGCCTTTTCCCATTCCCTGATCAAAATCCCGCTACTGGGTCAGGCTGAGACTCCAGATGTTGGAGAAAACCGTATAATTCTTCTTCGGTGAGCAAAGTGCGTCCCCGCTTGCCGTAGGTTTGAATTAAATGCTCTCTTCCCTGTTCTGCTGTCCAACCTAAGCGCTGAAGTTCGACATCTGTTTTGGCAATGACATCAGACAAATCGACTGGTTCACTTTTCTTCTTTTTCTTACCTTCCCATGTCTGATTGCTTACATTGTCTGGCGGACTATAATTGCGGGGTGTAAATGGTGTGACATTACTCGCAAAATTTCCAGAAAATGTCTGAGGTTCCGGTTGGTCATCAGGCATTGTTTCCCGGTTTTCCAATGAGGTATCGAATTCTATATCTCGGTTGTTAGTCGCGGGAACATTTTGATTGAAATCTTGGCTGTAAGTATCGCTGTTATCAGCAATTTTTGTACCCATTGTTACTGACTCTGTTTTAATATTCTGTTCGCTAACAGGCGGTAGAGACATTTCTGTGTCATTGGGTGCTGACCACTGGCTACTACCAAAGTCTTCATCTACAACGGGGGAATAGCTAGCCTGATTAGGCGCGTTCAATTTTACCTTTGCGGTGTTCAAGGGAGGATTTAACTGCACTGGGGCTGTTGCTTGGGGAGCAAATTCTACCGCTGCTTCTGGAGAATTGCTGATGCCTAAAACCATTAATGCTCTAGTTCTGGCTTTGTCTTCTGCTACTTCTACTGTTTCTGCCCCTGCCATGCCAGTAGCACGAGTGACATTTTCAATCTGCACTGAGCATCGGACAATGTATTTTCCTTGAAAAATTTGCACTAACTCGGTAATAATACTGCCCTGGGGATACAAGCTCTGGAATTGAGCTAACATCAACATAATACTGCCACCAATCTAAATCTGCTTTATAACTAAAAGTGGACTGCTTTTTCCTGTTTCTCCAAAAAAGAAAAAATAAAAGTTTTTTCTTACTTAGGAATCATGAATGGCTCAACGCCCCGCTACTGCTCTAAGTGCAGCTATGCCCGCAGGGCTTTACAGCAATCAGTTGTATCCCGATTGTAGCTGTTGGTTGAGTAACTCTAGGTGGCCACTGTTTAAATGCTATACTAATTACCCAATTCTACATCCGGATTTATTTCCTGGTAGTACGTACTAAATCTACAATAATGGAGATAAGGTTCGCCCTCACTGCTTGTTAAGCTGCTTACCTGATTGTTACCGATTCTACATGTGGGTAAATCGGGTTTACGTGCAGTTTATTCTACTTACACATCAACGTTTTATGGTGTTAAAGTACCTTCAATCTAGACAATCAAACACTTGTGGTTTCCCTTGGTAGCGCTTGCGTTCTGCGTGGAGAGTTATCCCAACCCAGCCTCTTTTAAAACTCGTTGCGTAATTACCTAGAGTTGCTCAATTCAAATCAGGTGTACTGTATTAAGTTGGGTTAGTTGAAGGGGCTTTTAC
Source organism: Nodularia sp. (in: cyanobacteria) (assembly GCA_007692755.1). Taxonomy (GTDB): domain Bacteria; phylum Cyanobacteriota; class Cyanobacteriia; order Cyanobacteriales; family Nostocaceae; genus Nodularia. Next base: position 5,813 of record REBL01000285.1, read on the forward strand.
TCAGAGGAACTCACCAGATGATTTTGCAGTGCGAGGTTCGTAGATTTAAAGCGGCTGACCGTCAAGGTGAGTCGGCTTCCTTACTCTGAAACAGAAACCCTGCCTTAAGGCAATTCGTTTCCAGCTAGCGTAGTTAGGCAGAAGTGACCGACTATCTGACAACAAGTCGTTGTCTACGATGCCCGCAGGGCTTCACGCACAGCGTCTTTCCATGGAAACAAGCTACAAATAAAACTGACTTTTCATGGAAACTGAAAAACCCCTCTCCAAACTTCTCCCCTGTCAGGAGAGATATTTGAAATTTTTCCCCTTCTTTAGTCGGAAAGGGGGCTAGGGGGTGAGGTTATACGATAATCTTTCCTCATGACCTGAAAAGTCAGCAGATAAAAAGGTCTTTTGACTTTTGCGTTGCAGCAAAGCGTGACTGTAAGCTGTGTTCGCGCAGCGTCTCCCCTGGGGAGAGGGTATACAGGAAAGGGGCAGATTAAATCAAAAATGATGTTTTGACCAAAGGTCGGTTCACTGCATGGAATTTTCTATCGCTACACTCCTTGCCAATTTCACTGATGATAAATTGGTTGCTCGTAAAGTTTTGGAAAAAAAACTAGGTTGCGAGGATGAAATTAGTTTACAAAAACTTCACATTGCTTTGGAAGTTCTGGAAAAAATCGGAATTTTGGTGAAAGAACGCGGCAAATATCGCCGGGTGGCAGAAGAAGGTGTCATTGAAGCCAAACTCCGTTGTTCTAGTAAAGGCTTTTGCTTTGCTATTCAAGATGTGGAAGGAGCCGAAGATATTTATATTCGTGAAAGCCATTTGAGTAATGCTTGGAATGGCGATCGCGTTTTGGTGAGAGTCCTCAAAGAAGGTAGTCGTCGCCGTTCTCCAGAAGGAGAAGTGAAGCTGATCTTGGAACGTTCCAACCACACATTACTGGCGCGAATTAAGCCAGTAGAAAGCGGTTTTCGGGCTGTACCCTTAGATGATCGGCTGCTGTTTGAACTCAAAATCCAAACAAACGGCATGAAATTAGAAGAAGCCATTGACCACCTCGCCCATGTGGAAGTGCTACGTTATCCCCTAGCGCAATATCCTCCATTGGGTCGAGTGGTACAAATCCTGGGTAGCGATGCCGAGGCTGCTGCTGATATAGACTTGGTAACTTGTAAGCATGATTTGTCTCGTAATTTCCCAGAGGTAGTTTTAGACGCAGCAGCTAAGTTGCCCAAAAGGCTTCTGAAAGCAGACCTGAAAAACAAACTGGATTTACGCAATTTATTTACCCTGACAATTGCGGGTGTAAATGTTGACAATAAATTCATTGAGAATGCTTTCAGTTTAGAAAAAACAGCAGAAGGACATTGGCTTTTAGGCTTTCATATTGCTGATGTTTCCCATTATGTCCAGCCTGACGAACCCCTAGATAGAGAATCTGTGAAGCGGGGGAAATCAGTGTATTTGGGAGACTTAGTGCTACCAATGTTACCCGAAGGTGTGGCCGAACGCTGTTCATTCATAGAAGGAAGCGATCGCCTCGCCCTCTCGTTCTTAATTGCCATTGATCCACAGTCTGGAGAAGCGTTAGAGTGGGAAATTCAGCCCAGTGTGATCAATGTAGATGCAGCACTGAGTCGGCAAGAAGCAGAAGCCGTTCTCACAGGTGAAACTCAAGACGAAATTCCCAAAGTAATTGAGATCCTGAAAGACCTGGAAACATTGCAAAAGGTGGTGAAACAGACGCGCCTAGCTCGTGGTAGCTTGCAGTTGAATCTACCACCTAACCAAAACCCTTACTATGATGAGGGGATTTTGGGAGCAGTCTTGGTGAATGATTTACCAGTGCGATCGCTGTTGACAGAGTTCGTGCTACTAGTGAATGAACTCATGGCTAAACATCTGAGTGCTTTAGGTATTCCCGCCATTTGGCGAGTCCAAGGGACACCGGATACTGAAGATGTGCAGGAAATGCTGAAATTAGCGATTAATTTAGGTGTAGAACTCACACTAGAAGCCGAAGTAGATATCCAACCTTTAGATTATCAGCACTTAACTGGGGCTTTTGCCGAATCTCCATCGGAGCAAGTTCTGACTTATTTATTACAAGACACACTCAAGCCGGCTGCCTATAACACCACTAAAGGAACACACTTTGGTTTATCACTAGAGCAATATACACACTGTACTTCTCCTCTGCGAAGATACCCAGATTTGCTCATGCAAAGAGTGTATTATAGGTTACTGGAGCATGGGCGCGATCGCCGCAACACCCGTGTGAAAGAGCGAGTTAACCTGCGCCACTCCTCTTCTCACCACGAAATTAACTGGAACGTTCTGCCGCCAGAATTGCAACAAGAACTCCAAACAGATTTAAATCGGGTAATCATCCAGATTAATGACCGAGAAAAAGAAGTCCAAGAAGCCGAAGCCGATTTAGCCGGACTGCAAAAAGCCCAACTGATGAAGCAGCGCATCGGTCAGGTCTTTCAGGGTGTAATTACTGGTGTGCAATCCTATGGTTTCTTTGTGGAAATTGAAGTTCCCACCGCCGAATCGAACCCTGGAGAAGATATCAGCGTACCTTTACGAGTAGAAGGACTGGTTCACGTCAGTTCCCTCAAAGATGATTGGTATGAATACCGCGCCAGACAACAGGCACTATTTGGGCGCAAAAATCGAGCTTCTTACAGACTAGGCGATCGCGTAGCCGTGCAAGTTAAAAGTGTCGATTACTATCGTCAGCAAATTGATTTAGTAACTGTCAGCAGTGATCTTGTCGCTAAAGGTTTGGGTGTCAATGCTACCAACAATGACGCATCAGATATCTACTTACCCAGCAACTTAGATACATATGCAGAGGATGAATAAACTTTACTAAGAGCCAAGTGTCAAACAACTCCAAACCCCTTATATTAGGCATATCTGGTGCATCTGGTCTGATCTACGCCGTTCACGCTCTCAAATATCTGCTCGCAGCCGACTATGAGATTGAACTAGTAGCCTCTAAATCAACTTACATGGTTTGGGCCAGCGAACAGGAAACTCGAATGCCAGCTGAACCAACAGCACAAGAGCAATTCTGGCGAGAACAAGCTGGAGTAGCTGTTGGGGGTAAATTACGCTGCCATCCTTGGGGTGATGTAGGAGCCGGAATCGCCAGCGGTTCGTTTCGCACCTTGGGGATGATTATTATGCCATGTAGCATGAGTACAGTGGCGAAGATAGCAGGTGGCTTGAGTTCCGACTTACTAGAACGGGCGGCGGATGTCCAGATTAAAGAAGGGCGAAAGCTCGTCATCGTTCCCCGTGAAACGCCATTTAGCCTGATACACCTGCGAAACTTAACAACTTTGGCAGAAACGGGAGTCAGAGTTGTACCAGCCATTCCAGCTTGGTATCACAATCCTCAAACCATTGAGGACTTAGTTGATTTTGTCGTTGCCCGTGCTTTAGATCAACTAGACATTGATTGCATTCCGATTCAGAGGTGGCAAGGAAGTAAGTAAAAAGGTAAAAGTAAAAAGGTAAAAGTAACAACAGAGTAACTTTTGCCTTTTGCCCTTTGCCTTTGGCTTTGATTGAGTAACTTTGACTTTTGCCTTTTATATGGCTGTAATTCGCTTAATTCTGTTGGTGGCAGTACTAGGGATACTCTCACTGTTGCTAGTTCAAAATTGGTCGCCTGTCCTAGCGCTCGTATTTTTGGGTGTGCGAACTCTACCATTACCCCTGGCAATGTGGATTTTTTTTAGTACTGCTGCTGGTGCTTTCACATCCCTACTTATTACTACCTTGCTGAAGGTATCAAATTATTTTGGGGAACAACAACGCCAAAGACCATATAAATCAGGCGGAACTTCACCCCGCGCGAAAACGACATCTAGGCAAGAACCTGAACCACCTCCCTATAGACCTTGGAGCGCAGGTAATAAAAAAGAATCAACTACCAGTAACGCATTTGACGATTGGGAGACAAATGATCGTAGAAATGATGATTGGGACTTTGATGAACCGCAACCAGAAGCACCCACCCCCAGTCCTCAAACTCCACCAGTTCGAGACTCTCAAACCTACGAACGCCAACAAGAGCCTCAAAGTCGTTCTCAGTCTGGTTCGGTTTACTCCTACAACTATCGTGATCCAAAAAATACTGCGGTAGGAAAAACTGAATCCGTTTACGATGCTGATTACCGAGTAATCATCCCCCCTTATGAACCACCGACTACGAACCAAGTCGATGAACAAGCCAATGATGATGACGATGATTGGAAGTTTTTTGAAGACGACAATTTTGATCATGAAGATGAGCCGCCACGTAAGTAAGCTTTGAATTACTGAGACAGTACACGCTCACGAGACTCCTGTTTGACCTTACCGCTCATAGCTGCCTCTTGCAAAGCCATGAAAGCATTGAAATCTTCCAAGTCATACTGGGTAGTCAACAGATGCCGTAGTTGGTTTTCTGCTTCAACAGTCAGGTAGCTTGTTGCTAAGGCTTGTTGTACTACGTCCCGAATTCGAGTCATTGTTGATGCCTCTCACATACCACATTGATTTATTTGGTCTTACTCTGGTGGGATATGCAGTGACTGCTGTTACAAAACCTTCAAGTTGATGAACTTGATTTATCATTACCTGTTAAAAAATCAGTCATCTTTTACACTTTAATCTGCTCAAATCATTGATTAAAGCTTGCTATAAGTAAGTTTGATAAGTTCAATACTGTGCTTAAAAAAACATAGTATTTTGCACACTGAAATTTTCCCACCAGAGAGAGTCCTCTTGGTTTGTATTGACAGAAAAATTCTGCATAAAGTTTCACTAAAACTTTATAAAATTTCCTGGTAACGTTAAATATACTTAAATGAAAATTACTAAATAGTTTTATTTTGACTTTTGGGAATATTGCTTGAGTAATATTACATAAGCAGGTCAACTTAATGGCTGCAACTGATTTAAATCAAAGTCATTTTAGAAGTTAGGATAATAGTGAAATTAAACCTAACTGGAGCGAAACGACTGGTGAGCAGCTTATTACAAGGAGTCAACCTGTACTTAATTGGCATGATGGGCGCTGGTAAAACCACTGTAGGACAATTACTAGCAAACCATCTAGGTTATAGGTTTTTAGATACCGATGATGTAATTACCCAATCAGCAGGAAGATCCATCAATCAGCTTTTTGCTGAAGAAGGTGAAGCAGCATTTCGCCAGTTAGAAAGCGATGTCTTGGCACAAGTCTGTGCTTATACCCGGTTGACTATAGCCACAGGTGGAGGCATAGTGTTACGGCAAGAAAACTGGAGTTACTTACATCATGGTTTAGTTGTGTGGCTAGACGTGCCAGTGGAATTACTTTACACCCGCTTGGCAGAGGATACGACAAGACCATTATTACAAGATGCTGATCCTCAAGGCAAATTGCGATCGCTCCTTGAACAACGAACACCACTTTACTCTCAAGCTGATCTCAAAATCACTGTCAGAGCAGAAGAAACACCTGAAGAAATTGCTCACAGAGTTATTGAGGCAATTCCCAGCGTTCTCAAACCACAAGTTGCTCAGTAAACACTGAGCATTGCTATTGTCCAAATTCCAGCCTAGCCTGTTCAACTAAATCGGCTGTGACCACCTTTTTCTCGGCTTGACGTGCTAGCTGTTCAATTCGGGCTTTAGCTTGAGAACGCGCAAAAAAGGGAATATTCTGCAATTTTTCCTGAGCTTCTGATGTCCAGCCCAAAGCATCGGTAAAATTTGAATCGCTCATAATTAGGGTTTGCTCGTGCAATCATTATGATTGTGCCACATCCCAGCGCCGATAAAAAAGCCCCTGTTATTCAACAAGGGCTAGTAAAGCATTTAATTGTCAGTGATGAAAGAAAACTTCCAACCTAGTCAATATCATCCATAAACATAACTGGCTCAGTCTCACGGTTGATTCCTCTTTCAAAACCACCAGCAGCGGCGCGAGCGCGACCCGCGTGCCATAAGTGACCAATCAGGAAGAAGAAACCTAATA
>REBL01000263.1 GCA_007692755.1 Nodularia sp. (in: cyanobacteria)
GCACAAAAGCAGGAGTTGATCCTTGAATAAAGCCCGGTTTTCTGGACAACCGCATAACTTATCAGGTGACTCTAACGAAGAAGATATTCCCGTAGCTTTACGCGATAGCCCTGAAGCAGCACCTAAGAGACTTTCCCCAAGTCTGACTTTACTAATCACTGGAGTATCCGCGTTATTCGTCCTGGGTTTAATTGCTAGTTTTTGGTTCTTTGTGATCGCACCCAGAAACACAGTTGTCCCTGAACCTGCACCTAATACCACAACTCCTACAGATACACAATCTAGCGATTCTGTCAATAGGCAAGAAAATATTGATGCGCTGTTGGGTCATTTGACATACCCAGAAGCACCAGAGTCAGAGTTATTACCAATTACCGCAGATGGGCGCATTAGACTGAGAAAAGTTGCGGCTCAAAGGTATAAAGCGATGACGCAAGCAGCACGAGGTGAGGGTGTAATTTTAGTGCCAATTTCTGGTTTTCGCTCAGTAAAAGAGCAAGAACAGTTATTTTTTGGAATTGGTGCTAAACGCAATCAAACCCCAGCCGAAAGAGCTGCTGTCAGTGCGCCTCCTGGACACAGTGAACATCATACAGGTTACGCTGTGGATATAGGAGATGGTGCAGTCCCAGCGACTAATCTGCAAACCAACTTTGAAAATACTAAAGCCTTTAAATGGTTAGAAGCAAATGCGGCGCGTTTTGGCTTTGAAATCTCCTTTCCTGAGAATAATCCTCAAGGTGTGAGTTATGAACCTTGGCACTGGCGTTTTGTAGGCGATCGCCATAGTTTAGAATTATTCTACAAAGCCAGAAATTTAAACCCTGCACAACCATAATCTAAATTCCCCCTAGAGGGGATATTTGCGTAATTACTAGAGATATCGGTCAAAATAATTCGTAATTGATAATTCGTAATTCGTAGTTAGAATCAGTGGGGGCTTGTACCCACGACTGATTAAAGACCACCAAATCTTTGATTTTGTGGGGGACTTGTACCCATTTAATTACGAATTACGAATTACGAATTACGAATTACGAATTAGTAATTATTTGGTCAAGTATGACAGCTTGTCTTTTGACAGACAGAAGGTATCTCTCCTAACTTTTTATTAGTAGTTATAAATACAAAGCTGAATTTCTTTGGTTTCCGACAGGAAACCTCAAAAAACAATGCAATTCACCAGCAGAATTCAGAAAACATGGCTAAGTAATCGTCTGTTAGTCGCAATTATTCTTTTGAGTGTGGCCATTGTTGTCACCTTGGCACTTTCCATCTCTCAAGGTGCTGTCCCCTTTAGTCTATCAGATATTGGGCAAGCATTATTACACCAGGGCGACCCCATTAAACAAACGATTCTGTGGGATTTGCGAATGCCTAGAATCGCCGCCGCCATGCTGGTTGGGGCTGGTTTAGGTATGTCTGGGGCTTTGTTGCAAGGAATGTTACGAAATAGTCTGGCTGACCCGTTTATCCTCGGTATTTCTGCGGGTGCTGGATTAGTGGCGATCGCCATGATTGTCTTACAAGTCTTCGTCGCTTGGATTCCCCTAGCAGCTTGGTTCGGCGCAATTATCACAGCCGGGATGGTGATTTTTCTCGGTCGCACCTCTGGGGGAATTCGAGTTGAAAGGCTAATTTTAGGAGGAGTTGCAGTTAGTTCGCTGTTTGGTTCCTTACAATCAGTGTTATTACTGACGGCTGAAGATGGACAAATCCAGTTAGCCTTAAATTGGTTAGTGGGAAGTCTGAACGGCCGGGGTTGGACACAAGTCCAAATGGCTGCACCCTATATGTTTGTAGGATTAATCGCTGGGTGTTTACTGGCGCGTTCAGTAAATGTCCTGTCCTTGGGCGATGATTTAGCCGTTGGTTTAGGCTTTTCATTAATGCGATCGCGTATACTCATCGGTGCAGTTGCAACCCTCTTAGCCGCAGGTGCTGTCAGTGTCGCCGGCTTAGTTGGTTTTGTCGGTTTAGTAGTTCCCCACGGCGTGAGGATGTTAGTCGGAACCGACAACCGGATATGTTTACCCTTCTCCGCTGTTGCGGGTGCTTGGTTACTCACCTTTGCTGACTTACTTTCTCGCTTAGGTGCTGTGGAATTACCCGTAGGTGCAATTACTGCTTTACTTGGTTCACCCATGTTTATTTGGTTGCTCTATAGTGGTGCGAGAAAATCCTGAACCAATTCTATGATAATGATTATTATAACTACGATAGTATTTCTACTGTACTGGTAAAAACGTGATTTATCTCATCTTTATCTCAGCGATATAACCAAAAATAAATATTTTTTGACCTCTCAAGAATAATAGTCAAATTGACTAGATTCAGACTTGCACAAACATTGTTTTGTACTGTGCGAATATTTGGCATTCGGATTTTTTAAAACTAATCTATTCGGATAAAAACCCATGATCAATATAAAAATTTACCTGAGAATATATTTGGCGATCGCATCCATTTTAACTGGTCAAATCACCCTTTTAGCTTTAAATATTTCCCAGACTCAAGCAGCCGAAACACCCATCAATCTCACCCCAAACACCCAGCCCATAGAAATCACAGAAATTCAGCTAAATCAAATCGCCGATAAATTAGAACTCACCTTACAAACTACTAATGGAGAAATCCCCAAAGGTGAAATAGAAGATTATGACGATTACATATTAATTAAACTCCATAACACCCAACTCAAACTACCCAATACTGTAGATTACCTGCAAAACAATCCCATAGCTGGAATTAATTCTCTAAGTGTCACTCAATCATCACCAACAGAAGTTCAAATTAAAATCACTAGCGATGGTAACTTACCAAACATTACCGAATTAACAAATCCACAGGGACTCACATTTACCATAGTTAGTAACTCTCAAGAAACCGACGCAATAGAATTAGTTACCATTGGTACACCTGACACCACACCCACAGCACCAGCTAACATAACCGTTATTGATAAAGAACAAATAGAAAAACAGCAAGCGCGAGATGTCCGAGACTTATTGCGTTATGAACCAGGAATTTCTGTACCCAACGATACCCGTGGTGGACTACAAGGAATCAACATTCGTGGTTTAGGAGGTAACAGAGTTAATCTTCAAGTAGATGGAATCCGTTTACCCGATGAATATAGCTATGGTTCCAGCAGAATTGGTCGAGATTATGTAGATATTGAAACCTTAAACGCCTTAGAAATTTTTCGAGGAAATAATTCCGCAACGTTAGGAAGTGACGCACTGGGTGGAACCGTTAACTTTCAAACAGCTAGAACCGCCAACTTACTAGACGCTGTGGGGAAAAATTCCTTCACCAGCGCCCGTACCCAATATAGTAGTAAAGATAGCGGATTTGTCGGGACTTTAACACAAGCCAACCGCTTCGATAACTTAGACACATTATTGATTTATACTCGCCGTGATAGTGGTTCATTACAAGTTGGCGGAGGTAACGACATATATCAAGATGATGTCGATAGAACCCGCAACAATATATTAGGAAAACTCACTTATAACTTTAACCAGCAAAGTTTCCTAGAATTTACCGGAGAATATTTTAATAACATTAGCAACAGTAACTTTTCCACAGCTAATTTACCAGGAATGGCCTTTGAAGCTTCAAGTCAAGATTTGCGAGAAAAAGTCACCACTAATCGCGGAAGATTGAGCTTAACTTATCAATACGATCATCCTAGTAGTGAATCAGCAATTAATTTTGTGCGCCTAAATACTTACTATCAAAATTCAGGAATTACAGAAGATAGTAGAAGAAGCGTTTTGAGTGCAGGAAATATTAGAAGAGAAGAAGCAGATAAAGAATTTATTGACCGAATATTTGGCGCAAACTTACAACTAAGAAGTGATTTCCAACTCGGAAGCTTAGATAATAGACTCACCTATGGTTTTGATATTTCTAGTTCTTACAACGAGAGAAACTATGATAACTTTATCACCACCACAGGTACTAGAGTTACTGCGCCAAACTTTCCCCAAAAAGACTTTCCTGATAGTACCACATTTCGCTTAGGAATTTATGCCCAAAACGAAATTGCAGTGAATGACGGAAAGCTGAAAATCATTCCTGGGTTACGCTTTGATATTTACGACTTACAAACAGCAAACAATCCCGAATTTACCCAAAAACAACAAGGAGTAGATGCTGTAGATTATTCCACATCAGCTATTTCACCCAGTTTAGGTTTAGTTTATCAAGCCTCCCCTGGCTTAAGTTTATTTGGTCGTTATTCCCGTGGATTTCGACCCCCAATTTATAGTGAATTAAACTTTGCATTCCGCGCTGATATTCCTTTTCGACCCCACAAAGGCATATCTAACCCAGACCTGAAAGCCGAAAATAGTAATAACTTTGAATTAGGATTACGCAGTCGGTCTCCACAGTTAGACTTTGATATTACAGGTTTTTACAACCGATTTAATAACTTTATTGAACCATCAGCATTTGTTGGTTTTGATTCCAATGATTTTGGCACATTTACCAACGCCGGAACACCAATTCCTTTCCAGATATTTCAGGCCCAAAATATCCCAGATGCCGAAATATATGGTTTAGAAATTAAAACAGTATATAGAATGAGCCGAGAACCAGGTGGTTTTAGCCTCAAAGGTGCATTAGGTTGGCAAATTGGCAATGATTTAACCCGTGATAGACCGATAGATACAATTAATCCTCTGCAATTAGTCATGGGTTTAGGTTATCAATCTCCTGATGATAAATGGGGAGTAGATTTGATTGGAACATTGGTAGCTAAAGCCAGAGAACAAGCCCTTGTAGACGACCAAGGAAGTGTGATAAACGCCGGACTACCGACCAGACAAATTAACTTTTACGAACCCAATGGTTACACATTGTTAGACTTCATTGGTTACTACAACATCAGTGAAAATATCACCTTAACTGCCGGAATGTTTAACATTTTCAATACAGAATACTTTCAATATGCTGATGTTCGTCGTATCAACACCGAATCTCCATCATTTGAAGCACAAAGAGGACGTTACGCCCAACCAGGAACTAATTTTACCGTCGGTTTTACATGGCGTTTTTAGCGCTTTTAAAACACCCTCTAAAAAATATGAATTAGGTTCGCGCAAAGGCGCAAAGGGAGGAAGAAAATAAAGGTGATTTGGGAACTTTATACTTTAGTTCAGCAACGCCAATTTGGTAAAAATATGGGAACTGATGCAAAAACCCTATAAAACCCTCTTCCCTTGGCGTTCTTTGCGCCTAAAGCCCTGGGGGCATACGCTACGCGAAGGCGGTTCGTTCCTTCCAAACCAAATTCCATAAATAAATTAAACTTGCACAGTTGCGATGTTCCCCGGCCAATACAAAGTTTTCATCAACTTATTTAATCAAAAGATAGAGGATACAACAATGAAAAGATATCTAGGAACCTTCTGCACAATTTTATTAGCCGCTAATATTTTAATAGCTTGTAATAGTAACAATGCAGCAGTTAATCAAACTGAAAAAAGCAGCCCCCAAAATACCCAAGAAATTACACAAGTCAAAAGAGTAGTTGCACTCACACCCCTAGCAGCAGACTTAATCTATAACTTAGATAAAACAAAATTAATCGCTGTCCCCAACAGTAGATATATCCAACAAGTAGCCAAAGAAAGATTTTCTGAATTTCCCAAAGTAGGAGTGAGAGGAAATATTAACTTAGAGCAAATAGTCTTATTACAACCAGATTTAGTAGTTGGTTCCGAAACCTTTCAGGCTGATGCTTTAAAGAAACTGCAAGAATTAGGAATTAAAACTATGACCCATGAAACTCGTAGTTGGCAAGACTTAGAACAATTAACTATCCAACTTGCCCAAAAGACTGGAACAGATCCGCAACTTATCTTAGCAAAATATCAATCTTTTTTAGCAGATATTCCTGATCATAATAACTCTGTGTTATTTTTGGTGAGTACACAACCGACATTATCACCAAATAAAAATAGTTGGTCAGGAAACTTATTAAACAAATTTAATTATAAAAATGTAACTGCTGATTTAGAATCTACAGGTCGATTTAGAGGTTATCTGACTCTTTCCCAAGAAAAAATATTAGCCAATAATCCCGATAAGATTTTTATCATGGAGTCCGATACTATTAACCCAGAAGCTTTTAAGCAGTTACCGTTTTGGAATAAATTGCAAGCTGCGAAAAATAATCAAGTGTATGTCTTTCATCATGATGGCTTAGTGAGTCCCACCAGTATCGATACAGTGGAACAAGTCACCAAGCGATTACGCGAAGTAGCATCACAATGAATTTACCTCAGACAGAGGCGCAAACAAAGGCTCAGAGAATCAGAGTTAGGGAAATATACGTAAATCGGATTTAGGACTGCTATGCTTGTTTTTCGGGTGCTATTTCAATGGGACTTGTTTACACTCTCTTGACAAAAAGTATCAATTTGCCTGAAGATTCTACTCATCTGGCTGTGTATTAATTATTTGTGACGAGGCATTAAATGGGAATTAATAATCTGTTTACGGCTGGCGGTGTAGTAATGTGGCCGCTGTTCGCGTTTTCAGTGTTAGCCGTGGCGCTAATTGTTGAACGTATCCGGTTTTGGGTGAGAATCAATAACCGTCAAAGCAGTGTCATTAGAGACGTGTTGAAGCTTTATCGGCTAGATAACGTAGTGGGTGCAATGGATAAACTACGAAAAAATGCAGATTTGCCCCTAGCACGGATATTTCTGGCGGCGTTGGAATTGGAAGAACCAAATCCCGAAGAATTTCGTTTAGCCTTAGAAAGTGAAGCCCAAGCGGAGATCCCCTTACTTAAACGCTTTCAAAACATCTTTGAGACAATTATCGGTCTAGCGCCATTATTAGGTCTACTGGGTACGGTCTTAGGATTAATTGCGTCCTTTGCTTCCCTAGATATTGGTGATGTGGGAGGAACGAAAACCACAGGTGTAACTGCTGGGATCAGTGAAGCGTTGGTTTCCACAGCCACAGGATTGGTAGTTGCGATATTTACACTCTTATTTGCCAACTCTTTTCGAGGTTTATATGTCCGTCAAATAGCACTCATTCAAGAGTACGGGGGACAATTAGAGTTACTTTACCGCCGACGTTACGAACGAGGAGAGAGAAGCTATGCGTCTACCAGATGAAGCAGATTTACCAGCACAAATCAACATCTTACCGATGATTGACGTGATATTTGCGATTTTAACGTTTTTTATCATGTCAACACTGTTTTTAACGAGGTCTGAAGGTTTGCCAGTTAATTTACCTACGGCGACGACAGCAACGCAACAGCAAGTTCCCACAAGAATTACCGTAACGGTAGACGAAACAGGAATAATTAGCGTCAATCGTGAACCTAGTACAGTTGATTCATTAGCAGAACAACTGCGGACTATTATTGGTTCTGACTCGGAAGCGTTAGTAATTATTAATGCTGATGAAAAAGTAGGTCATGGTCAGGTAGTGGCAATTATGGATCGGGTGCGTCAGGTGAAGGGGGCGAAGTTAGCAATTTCCACTCAAAAACCCTAAGCACCTAAGTAATTGAACCCCAGCCCTTTACAACGCTGCGCGGGCTTGATACATCTGGTCATTCAAGAATATGACCCTTTAACCAAAAAAATTTTGTAATTCGGTGATTAGAGACGTAGCAATGCTACGTCTCTAAAAATTTGTGTGCAAACCATAAGTAAATCGGCACAAATAAACCTAACTATTTAAAGTATGCATCTTCGGTGAACCCTGGTAGGGACTGGTTCTGCAACATCTCTACATTCTGTGTCAGAGATATCTATTACCGAAAAGTGTAATGCCTTTATGTAGTTTTCGGTAATTACCGTATCTTGATTATGCAACAGCAATTTCTAAATTAAGTAATTAACTTTACAGAAAATGTAAATGACTTAGTAATTAAAGGGGGTTAGATTAATAACAACCCAAGAGTTGAGTCGTCCAAACAACAACCGACTCTGGTGATTATTCCCAATACCAAGAGATTAAAACCATGTCTAACCAATTATTTACCGAAGTATCCGTTGAGCAACAAGAAATCGTAGCTGGTGGTGCATTGGCTTTTCTAGACACTGCAAATTTTTTCACTAAAGTTTCCAGCTTTGAAGCATTTTCAGTAGCAGATGGTAACGGCGCTGCTTCAGGTGTAAAAACCTTTACATTTACAGATACAGCATCTTTCTTAACGGCTTTGGCTGTGGACTAATCATCTGATTTGACCTGCACCCGAATTTGGGAAAAACTCAAATTCGGGTACAATAGAATCGAGTAATATACTGTTCTTTTTGTATATCGATGATTTTCCAGTGATAAAACTGAAAAATCATTTAAAAATGATTGGATATTTACTTGATTTATAAGGTGCTAGGGTTAAAATAATACATTAATTAATTGAATTAAAGGGGTGAATTTGTGACTAATAATATCAAACCAAAAGACTCTAAACTATTTATAGATTTAAACGCTCAACAACAAGAAAAAGTTTCTGGTGGAAGTTTTGATTTCATGTTTTTCCAACAGACAAATATAGAAAGCTTGGCTAGCAATTACCTTAATGTTTCTAATGGCAGCCTAGTCGCTTCTATGAATAACCAAGCTTCATATAGATTTTCTCAAACAACCTTAATTCTCGCTTCATTCTCTGGAGGTTTAAATAACTCTAGAAGTTCCAGCAGTTTGGGAATTAATTTATTCAATAGATTTTTTAGATAGTGTAATAAGCATTTCTGAGGCTAAGAAATGCAAATACATTAAAAATTATAAACTCTCATTCATTACATTTTGAATAAAAACCCCAAAAAAGCTAATTCCAGTATTAGTTGAAAACATAAGTAGGTAGACGCTAATAAACCCAACTATGTAAAAAACTGTAAATTACCCAAAACCCTTGGGATTGCTGCGTTCCACTCGCAATGACATAGTTATAAGTTTTCCCACCCACCTACTTACATCTATTCTGGCTTTTAAACTTGAGGGTGATTTACTTATGAAATACCAATTTGTTCGGCAGCATAGTCAAGAAGACTGTGGCGCAGCTTGTCTGGCCGCAATTTCTAAATATCACGGACGCAATTTTACTCTCAGCCATATCCGCGAAACCGTAGGTACTGGACAGTTTGGCACAACTTTGTTGGGATTGCGACGAGGTGCAGAAACGCTTGGTTTCAACACTCGTCCTGTGCAAACTTCACCAGAGTTACTCGAACGGTTGAATGAAGCTCCTTTACCGGCAATTATTCACTGGAAAGGAAATCACTGGGTTGTTTTGTACGGTAAAAAAGGCAAAAAATGTCTAATTGCTGATCCGGCTGTGGGAATTCGTTCTCTGTCTCCCCAGGATTTAGCAGAGGGTTGGACAGACTGGTTAATGCTTCTACTAGAACCAGATCCGATCCGCTTTTTTGCTCAAAAAGATGATCAAATTGGTGGGTTTTTGCGTTTCTTCAAGCGCATTTGGATTTATCGGACAATTCTCGTCCAAGCCTTACCGCTCAACTTGATGTTGGGGTTGCTGTCTTTGGCTTCTCCTTTTTTGTTACAAATTCTCACAGATGATGTGCTAGTTAGGGGTGATACAAGTTTACTCACTACTGTAGTAATTGCTGTAGTGGTGATGAATTTTATTTCTACTAGCCTATCTTATGTACAGTCCAACTTAATCGCCCACTTTGCCCAACGTCTTAAATTAGGGTTAGTTTTAGATTTTGGGCGACAAATTTTGCAATTACCGCTTTCTTACTACGAAGCTCGGCGCAGTGGAGAAATTGTCAGTCGGCTACAGGATATTGACCAGATTAATCAGTTAATTTCTCAACTAGTTGTCAGCTTACCCAGCCGCTTTTTTATTGCGGTTATTTCTCTGGGTTTAATGATTTTTTATAGCTGGAAGCTGACTGCATTAGCGGCAATAATTGCCGTAGTCATGACCTTATCTACAATCATATTTCAACCAAGTTTACAGCAAAAAACCCGTGAATTGTTAGTTAAAGATGCAGAAGCTCAGGGGGTTTTAGTAGAAACCTTTAAAGGCGCTCTGACTCTCAAAACCACTACATCTAGTCCACAGTTTAAAGATGAATTGCAAGGTAAATTTGGACTCTTGAGTAACTTAGCATTCCGCACTATGCAAATAGGAATTATTAACAATACTTTTTCTAATTTTGTTTCTTCTATTGGTAGTGTGCTTTTACTCTGGTTTGGTGGTTATTTGGTGATTAATCCCGTAGAAAATCTCAGTATCGGTCAGCTATTAGCATTTAATGCCATGAATGCTAATTTTCTGGGATTAATTGCTATGATTATTGGTTTTGTTCAAGAATTCACTCGTGTTAAAACCGCTACGCAACGCCTGACAGAAGTTATAGACGCTACCCCAGAAAATGAAAACGATGGGAAAAAACCTTTTGCTCAAATTCCCGGTGATACGGATATTGTTTGCAATAATGTTAACTTTCACTATGCTGGTAGGCTTGACCTGCTAAAAGATTTTTCTTTGGTTATTCCTGGTGGTAAAGTTACTGCCATAATTGGTAAATCTGGTTGTGGTAAAAGCAGTTTGGCAAAACTAATTGCTGGGTTATATCCTCTGCAATCTGGTAATATCCAGATGGGGTTATATAATCTCCAAGATTTGGCTCTAGATTGTTTACGTCAACAAGTAGTGCTTGTTCCACAAGATGCTCACTTTTGGAGTCGTTCTATAGTGGAAAATTTTCGTTTAGGAGCGCCCCATGTTTCTTTTGAGCAGATTGTCAGAGCTTGTAAAATTGCTGAGGCTGATGAGTTTATCTGTAAACTTCCTGATAAATATCAAACGATTTTAGGGGAGTTTGGAGCTAATATTTCTGGGGGACAACGCCAAAGATTAGCAATCGCGAGAGCTATAATTACAGACCCACCGATTTTAATTTTAGATGAGTCTACTGGTGGACTTGACCCGGTGAGTGAAGCGCAAGTTTTAGAGCAATTGTTTAAGCATCGCCGAGGAAAAACTACAATTTTGATTACTCATCGCCCTAAGGTCATTAATCGGGCTGATTGGGTTGTGTTGTTGGATAATGGCCAGTTAAAACAACAAGGAACTTTAGCACAATTAAGAGAAAAACCGGGAGAACATCTGGATTTTCTAATTTCTTGATTAGTACTAATTAACCTATAAAAATATGCTTTATACTCATAACGAAAAAATACTTCCCAGCGTTAAAACCGAGGATTTTTTGCCTCCTATTAGCATCTGGATGTCTTTAGCTGGAGTGGCTTTGGTGGGAACGGTTGTTTCTGCGATCGCGCTTTCTTCATGGGTCAAATATCAAGTCACAGTCAAAGCTGCGGCTACTGTTCGCCCCACAGGAGAAGTTCGACTAGTACAGCCCCCAACGGAAGGAACTGTTGAACAAATTTTAGTTAAAGAAAATCAGCTTGTTAAACAAGGAGATGTAATCGCTCGTCTTGATTCTGAGGAATTGAAAATTAGAAGAAGTCAATTACAAGGAAATCTGCAACAAAACAATTTACAACTAATTCAAATTAATGCCCAAATAGACTCTTTAGATACTCAGGTTATTGCGGAACAAAGATTTATAGAGCGAACAATTTCTGCGGCTCAATCTGATTTAGCACGTAATCAAAGAGACCATCAAGAACGGCAAATTGCTACTCAAAGCGACTTACAAGCAGCAACAGCCGAATTACAAAGAACACACGCAGAAGTACAAAAAGCTCGTGCTGATTTAAAGTTTGCCGAATTGGATCGCGATCGCTACGAGCAATTGTCAGGAACGGGAGCCATTGGTCAGCGTGAATATGAGCAGAAAAAGCTCCTGGTTGAGCAAACCACAGCCATCCTCAACGCTGGACAGCAAGCTGTGGAGATTGCTAAAAGTAAAGTGCGCGTAGCTCAAGCGGCGCTCAATCCTTCTCAGGCGACAGTAGACATTGCGGAAAAACGGATTGGTCAAGAAACTGCTAGGGGTGAAGCCACCATCGCTACCTTAAAAAAGGAAAAACAAGCTTTAATTCAACGGCGAGTTGATATGCAAAATCAACTCAACCAATTACGAAAAGAACTTCAACAAGTGCAGAATCAACTGCAAAATAGCATTATTCGTGCTACCAGTGACGGGATTATTCTCAAGCTCAATTTACGCAACTCTGGTCAAGTTGTGCGTGCTAGTGAACCTGTGGCGGAAATCGTGCCGCAAAATGCACCTCTGGTAATTAAAGCGATGATTCCCACCGCAGATATTCAAAAGGTTGAGGTTGGTCAAGACGTACTATTACGTGTTGATGCCTGTCCATATCCCGATTATGGCACTCTCAAAGCTGTGGTCAGTCATATATCTCCAGATGTAATCACAAATTCCAGCAATAATATGGGTGCAGCCTCTGGTAGCTATTTTGAAGCGACAGTGCAACCAGAAAGTTCCACATTTGGTAATAGCAATCGCCAATGTCAAATCCAATCAGGCATGAATGCCAAAGCTGATATCATTTCTCAAGAAGAAACAGCCCTGCAATTTATCCTGAGAAGAGCCAGATTAATTACTGATTTATAATCCGATTTCAATGTCGTTTAATGTGTTGTTATTTCTGATAATAGAAGTTTTTATGTTTCCCAAAGTCGGAGAAACCTTTGATTTTTATCCCCGACAATATTTCTAATTGCACTCTGACTAACCCTTGGTAAAAATATTCACAAGTTACGGTGGTGTATTTTATGAACAATCTTATGAACTATACAAACTTTGTATGGCATGAAGATGCTATCTTTTTTTTAGCATTTTTCTCTTATGCTAGTAAAATCAATACTCTACGAATTTCACATGAGTCGGAAATTATGTACGCAAATTAAACTTTTAGTTACCTATGTCATGAGTCTTGTTTATTTCTTGAGGTCTTATCCTAAAATTAAGCAAGCATTGCAGTGGTGGTCTTGGAGGCAGTCTGTTAAGCTCTTTTTGGAAGCCGAAGAAATTCGTGATGGCTTATTACAGGAAACATTTATTATCCGTCGTCACTTAGATTTGCTGACAGTAAATCACCCAAATTCATTAACTACAGAAACTCAAGAATGTTTAAAAAAGATTGATCAGTTGCATCATTCTTTAGTCAAATTAAGCGATCGCTTGTTTCCAGCATCACTACAAGATAGCCTACCCTTAGCTATTGAGTGCTTATTAAAACCTTTGTTAATATCCTATCCCAGCCAATATTTTTATATCGATATGCCAGCATCTTGGCGACATGAGCCAGCCGAACGCAGCATGATCATTTTACGGGCTTTGGAGGAATTGCTCATCATAACCATACCGGAAGTTGTTACCCCAATATCTATATATATTAGTTTAAAAAAACAGGGCAATTTAGCTCAATTAATAGTCACGATTAGTTATCCTGACGTATCAACACTTGTATTTTATTCCCATCTACCTGAATTAGATTATCTTGGCGAAAGTTTTCGATTTTTAACTGGAGGAGAATGCTTTTATCATAGTCAAAACTTCAATGCCATTTGGTCTTTTTATTGGTAATGATTATAACACTAATACTTGCGAATATGCTTAAAAAGCCCATAATTAATTATTATGATATAATTCCAAATAGGTAATTATTATGGAATCATAAACAAAGTAGCACAAGTAATATATATTTGATGGTTTTAATTAATTATTGATGCGGAAAATCTATTTCTGTGCAAATTTGCAGAGTGTTAATTTTGAAACAAACATTAACCGAAAAAGCATTGATGAAAATTCTAGTAATCGATGATCACGAACTAGTTTTAGGTGGAACCGTTGACGTACTTAGAAAGCATTACCCTGATGCCGAATTTATCACTGCCATCAACGCTGAAAATGCTCTCAATCAAATTACCATATCGCAACCTGATTTGGTGGTGATGGATCTTTCTATCCCAGAACACGCAGGAACCACGGCGCGACCTGATACAGGTGTGCAACTTCTCAGAACTCTGATGAAAGAGTATCAAAACCTAAATTTAGTTGTTCAAAGCGCTCATGTGAGAACATTGGTGAGGATTCGACCTGATATTGATAGTCATAAAGGAGGTTTTACAGTCGCCGATAAAAGCCTGACCACGAAAGAAATGTTAACTAGGGCAGATTGGGCGTTACAGGGACTAACTCACACCAAAGACATTCAAAACATTCATTCTGGATTGGAGGTAAAGCCAGAGTGGCTGCGAGTGCTAACTCTAGCATTTGAAGAAGGATTGCAAGATAAAACAATTGCCGAACGAATGTGTATATCTGAAAGGATGGTGCGTCATTACTGGAGTAAGTTACAAGATGCTTTAGACGTTTATCCTGAGGAGGGTAGAAATATCCGTATTCAAACGGAAATGCGCGCTAGAGAAGAAGGTTTGATTGATTAGCTTCGTACAGGATGGTTATTTTTGAGCATTAAATAATCAGATGATGATTAGATGTACGCCAAATATTTGTGTCTATTTCCGTCGTTTTCATTGATAATTGGGATTACAATAGTGAATATACAGTTTTTTTGTAATTATTTTTGACAACAAGCCGAATTAGTACAATGTATGGTTTTTAACAGATAGGTTTTAAGGATTAACTAGCCCGATGAATTTCAGTGCTTAATCACAATTGACCACAGGCTGAAATTTAAAGTCTATAGCAAAAGCTTATGCATCCTGGAGCTTGGAGAAAAATTAAAGAGGAAATTGCTATTTGGCGTGTCGGCACTTTACCAGCAATGGTGATGATTGCCTTAGTAATTATCCTGAGACTTACAGGTTCAATGCAATCATTAGAGTGGTTGGCCTTTGATAACTTTCTGCGTATACGACCAGAAGAACCTATAGATGAGCGGATTCTCCTGGTGGGAATTAATGAAGAAGATATTCGCAATCTCCAAGATTATCCCATCCCAGATCGCAACTTGGCAGCACTGTTATTGAAATTACAAAGTTACAATCCCAGAGTTATTGGTCTGGATATTTATCGAGATTTCCCTGTTGAACCTGGTCATACTGAATTGGTTGCAGCTTTCCAAAAATTCTCCAATTTAATTGCCATTGAAAAAGTCTTACCGGAAAAAATTGCTCCACCACCAGCATTGCCACCCGAACAATTGGGTTTTGCCGACCAGATTCTGGATAGTGATGGCAAATTAAGACGTATTTTGTTGGGGACACCAACGCCGGAAGCATATAAGTTATCGTTGTCTTTACGCCTAGCGAAGGTTTATTTAGCTGATGAAAGCCTGACCTTAGAAAATGGTATCCGCGATCGCGCTACGATGAGATTTGGCAATACAGAATTACCCCGGTTTTTACCTAACACTGGGGGATATGTGCGAACTGATGCAGGTGGAGTCCAGGGACTACTGAATTTTCGCAGTGGTCAAGAAAGATTTAGAATTGTCTCTTTGACAGATATCACCAGCAATAATTTTAATCCTGAGTGGATACGCGATCGCATTGTCATTATTGGCATCACTGCTCCTAGCCGTAAAGACTTTATCACTACTGCTGCCGTTAGATCAATCAAACCCGCACCAGGGAGAGTTTATGGGGTAGAAATCCAAGCTCATGCGGTGAGTCAAATTATCAGTGCTGTCCTAGACTCTCGGCCACTCTTAAAAACTTGGGATACTATCTGGGAATACCTGTGGATTATTGCTTGGGGTATTTTAGGAATTATCATTGCTGGACTAACTAAATCACCATTGACAAATTTGGTATTTTTTAGTTTAGCTGGCTTTATCCTCATGGGATTGAGTTATTTGCTGCTGATTTGGGGTTGGTGGGTTCCAGTCATACCAGCATTTCTGGTTTTAGCTTTAAATAGTATCGAACTGACAGCTCTCTATCAATATGATTTCGCCTTGAGGTCTGGGATAAAAGTCCGCCAAGCCATCATTGAACAGACCTTTGAAACTATTCACAATGGGCCACTACAAAGCTTGGCTAAAGTTTTAAAGCTAGTTCGCAGCCGAGATTTGCCCATTGACGAGTTACTACCACAACTAGAAAAAGAAATTGAGAAATTGAACTACGAACTCCGGGGAATTGATGAATATTTACAACGCGAACCACCCACCCAAGATACCAGCCTTTATTTAGGTAACAGTCTGATTCTCAATTTAAAAGATCCTGTGCATGAAATTCTGTATCAAGTCTACAGCCATACCTTAGAGCGAGACTTTCCCTGTTTTAAAACCATCAGGGTGAAAATCCGCACTTTTGAGCCTATTGATGAGCGATTCTTGAATATTGAACACAAGCGAGGACTATGCCGATTTCTAGAAGAAGCTTTGTGTAATGTCGGTAAGCACGCCACAGGAGTCATCCGTCTGGAAGTTACTTGCTCTGCATCTGAAGGCTGGTACACCTTGAGTATTGTAGATGATGGACTAGGTACAAACTCATTCAAAGAAGGTCGGGGAACTCAACAGTTTAGAAATTTAGCTCGACAACTGAGGGGGAAGTTCCGGCGAGTAGCCCTATTTCCTAGAGGTTCTCTGTGTGAATTATCTTGGCCTGCCTCCAAGCTTTGGTGGCGATAAAGCTCTGCGGGCATAACTCACTTAGAGCCGAGCCTAGTCAACGTACTCAAACTCGATTAATCGTGGACAAAAAAGTGCTGAATAGAAATAAAGCTTTTTGACATACTCCCCACCGATGAATCGGGGGGATTCTTGTTCATGGCTCAATAATCAAAAGATATCATACCCAAGATGTTGATATTACTAGGTTTGAAATTAATCTTCCTGAAATTATGTGAAGTTTATGTATTCTTTT
Source organism: Nodularia sp. (in: cyanobacteria) (assembly GCA_007692755.1). Lineage (GTDB taxonomy): Bacteria > Cyanobacteriota > Cyanobacteriia > Cyanobacteriales > Nostocaceae > Nodularia. Next base: position 16,796 of record REBL01000263.1, read on the forward strand.
GACTATTTCTTTATAAAGACTACAAATACTACTAAACGGTATTTATAACATATACCTCTGGATATATTATCAAAAACATTTTATTTTTTTAAGTGTTAAATCTTACTTGAAAAAATGAGTTTTATCTATTATTTAGAAAAATCTAAAATTGCTTATGCCTAAATAGTTATAAGTAAAATAGCTGCGAGACAATTGGTGTCATAATAGACAAATAGATGGAACTTTTACCAGTTCAGATTTCTTGATCATGTATTAATCTAACTACTTACTTTAACAACATGAATTCATGTCGTATTAACTAAGGGAATATGCTGGAAATGTCGAAGCAAACGCAGTAAAAATACAAAATTCCTTGGGTTAAATAACAAGTAAAACTTGTCCATCTTTTTGTTCATTTCGACAGTGCAATGGCGCACGAATAAAAGTTATGACTCGTATTAATAGGCTTTTGCACCAACTTTGTAGCGCCAAAGTTTTAATTGTTTGTGCTTTGACCATGACACTAGGTGTAAATTCCGCTGTAGCAAAAGGATATCAACCACCTTCAGATCAAAAACCCCCTAATGATTATTCAGATTCATCAGGTGTCAGATAAATTATCCCCAGTTTTGCCCCCCAGTCTCCATCTAGTACCGCATGGCGTAAGTCAAAAGTTTACCCTGAGCGTAGCCGAAGGGTCAAAAGTCAAAAGTCAAAAAACTTATTCTAGAGGCTTTTCATTGATTTTGAATGGTCTGTCTATTTACGCCGTGCTGTACTAGTTTGGCTTTTGATACTTGCCAGGGTACTTGCGTTGAAAGTAGTCTTCCATAATTTCTAAAATCATGGGGCCAGCAAGACTCCCGCCACCACCACCAGAATGTTCAGTAAAAGCTACAATCAGAATTTCTGGTTTATCTGCTGGGGCATAAGCACCAAACCAAGCATGATTTTTTTTCACCCCACGCTGCCATGCTTCAGCTGTACCTGTTTTACCCGCTACTGGGGGAAGTGTAGGCTTATCTAAAACTCTACCAGTACCCTCAGTTATCACCTTCCTGAGTCCGTCTTGGATAATTTTCATGGTTGTCGGTTTCATCTTCACAGGTTCTCGCCAACTTCTGGCTTCTTCATTATCTTTAAGCAAATGGGGCTGGACTCGATAGCCGCCATTAGCTGGAACTGCAAACATGACTGCAACTTGCAAAGGAGTAGCTAATAAAGCACCTTGACCAATTGACATATTAATGCTGTCGCCTACAGTCCAAGGCATCTTCCAAGTCTTGCGTTTCCATTCGTCATCTGGTACTAAACCTCTGGCTTCTTCCGAGTCAAACTCAAAGCCAGTTTTTTCACCAAATCCAAATTTACGAGTCCATTCAATCAAAGTGGGGCCACCCACTGCTCTAGCAATTTGATAAAAGAAAGTATCACTACTCCACTGCATTGCGCCCACAAAACCTAAAGGCCCGAATCCGGCGTGGTTCCATTCACCAAATCTCGTACCACCAATCGTTAAGGAACCGTAGGTTTGTAAGACTGTGTTCGGCGCAAATTTACCTGATTCCAGTCCAGCAGCCGTAGTGACAATTTTGAAAGTACTAGCGGGAGGAAAAGCACTCAGAGCGCGATTAACTAAAGGATGGTTTACTCCTTGGAGAGTTTCCCAATCTTTTTGGGTGAGTTTTTGCTTAGAGAAGATATTGGGGTCAAAGGTGGGGCGAGATACCATCGCTAAGACTGCTCCATTGTTGGGGTCAAGTGCTACAACCGCACCGTTGTAATTGCCCAAAGCTTTGTCTGCGGCCATTTGCAGTTTTAAATCTATGGTTAAATTTAAATCATTCCCCGGCTTTGCCTGTTTTTCTCCCAACACCCGTATCGGACGACCCGCGCCATCTACTTCTACTTGTTGACCGCCCCATTCACCCCGGAGAACATTTTCGTAAGCTTTTTCAGCCCCCATCTGACCAATGACATCTCCTAATCGATAGCCTGACTCCCGCCTCTGTGTTAACTGTTCGGGAGTTAATTCTCGCGTATAGCCCAGTACATGGGCTAATTCTTTACCGTGGGGGTAGTAGCGAACGGCTTCGGTATGGATTTCTACATCTTTTAATTCGTTTTCATATTCTTTGAGAGCTGTGATTTGGGCTTCATTTAGGTCGCGAGCAATGCGAATGAGTGAAGAAGAGTTGGGTCCCGCCTCTTGTAATTGTTTTTCTAATTCCGCTTTGGGGATATCCAGAATTTTCTCTAGACGTGAACCGACTACTGACCACCCAGCTTTGGTATGTGCCATTGGCCACAGGTATACAGAACGAGGATAACGCGTACTCGCTAAAAGTTGACCATTCCGGTCAAAAATAGTACCCCTTTCTGGTTGTTTGGGAATTATCCGGACTCGGTTAGCTTCTGCTCGTAAACGGTGTTTCGCTCCGTCGACAATTTGTAAGTATGCTAACCGAATGCCTATTCCAGTGGTCATTAATAGAGTAAAAGCAATTAAAAATGCGGGCTGAAAATTTCGGCCAACTGTACGTGTATCTTTTTTTCCACGAAGTGGGGATGGTTGCAATAAAGTCATAAGACAAATAAATTTTCTAAACTAGTATTAATATGTATAAGATGATGCTAAATGCTTACTAAGGATTTAGCGCCAAAGCGAGCGCCTGAGCTATGAACTGTCAACAAACTTTTATACCGCATAATTTATCAATCAGGAAAGGGTCTAATACCCCTAGCCTACCGGAACCTCAAGGGGATACGTCTACACGTAGGCTGGATTTCATTCGGTCGGGGTTTCAATCCCCGTGGCAAATAGTCTTCAATTGAGAATTTGGAATTGTTGATTTAGTCTCCAGCCTTAGCTACCAAATTTTAAGTTTCAATAGACGAATTAAAATGACAAAATAATCTCATATCAGAGCATTCTACTGAGGATTATGACTCAAATTGTCAGGCAAAATCAAAATAAAATCACCACATTTCAACCACTGGATGTTGAACTGCGTCATGTTTTCAAGTTTTTTAATCAAGAACCAGCAGTACATGGAGTAGATTTAGATATCAGACAGGGAGAATTCTTTAGTATTTTAGGCCCTTCTGGTTGTGGTAAAACAACCATACTACGCTTAATAGCTGGGTTTGAGATGACTGATGCTGGCAAGGTCTTGATTCAGGGTCAGCAGATGACTAATATCCCTGCTTATCGCCGACCCGTAAACACTGTTTTTCAAAGCTATGCTCTGTTTAACCACATGAATGTGTGGGATAATATTGCTTTTGGACTGCGCCTCCACAAAAAAATCTGCAAATCAGAAATTGAAACCAGAGTTAAAGAAGCGTTAATGCTGGTAAAAATGGAAAGTTTGCGATCGCGCTTTCCCAGTCAACTCTCTGGTGGTGAACAGCAACGGGTAGCTTTAGCCAGGGCTTTAGTCAATCGCCCCACTGTCTTACTTCTAGATGAACCCTTGGGGGCTTTAGATTTAAAACTGCGTAAAAATATGCAGGTCGAGTTATCGAGTTTACATAAAAATTTAGGATTGACCTTTATCATGGTGACACACGATCAGGAAGAGGCCATGTCCTTAAGCGATCGCATCGCCGTCATGAATCAAGGCAAAATTGAGCAAATCGGTACTCCTAAAGAAATTTACGAACATCCCCAAACTCCTTTTGTCGCCGACTTTATCGGTGATACTAATTTATTTAGTGGTGAAATCACTAATGTGGAATCCTCAAGCGTGCAAATTGAGACAAAAACGAAACTGAAAATTACCGTCGCCCGCAGTCCACAGACACCAACTGAATTATCTCAAGCCGTAGTGGTGAGTGTGCGCCCCGAAAAAATTCAACTTTCGCTTTATCACCCTAGTCTATTAACAAACTGCTTTGAAGCCCGGCTGGGTAAGGTAATGTATTTGGGAACCCACGTTAGTTATGTTGTGGAATTAACAAATGGTGTGAGGATCAATGTTTTGCAGCCCAATACCTTTGGTGATTTACCAGACAATGACACACCTATTTACGCTTGGTGGACCGAAAGTGACTGTATAGCTTTATTAAATAATTAGTTATGGCAAATAGACGGCAATTTTTACAAGCTTTGACAGCACTGTCTAGTTTGTCTCTGGCTAGTTGTGGCTGGACACTAGGTAATGTCAATTCTGCGCCCAATGTTGGAAGCAGTGACCAACTGTATATTTACACTTGGACGCAATATGCTGACCAAGAATTACTTGCAGCTTTTACCAAGCAAACAGGCATAAAAGTGCTGGTGGATGTCTATGATTCTAACGAGGTGATGCTAGCTAAACTATTGGCTGGTGGTGGTGCTGCTTACAGCCTCATCTATCCATCTGACTATATGGTACAGAAGATGGAGGAGCAAGGTCTATTAACCCAATTAAATGATCAGCGCTTAATTGGTACAGATAAATTATTTCCCCAGTTCCAAAATCCTAGTTATGACCCTAATAACCGCTATAGCATTCCCTTTAATTGGGGAACAACAGGTTTAATTTACAATTCAGAAATCCTCAAGGATGCACCAGAAGATTGGGATTATCTTTGGCAAAATCAGGGCATACTCAATAAGCGGATGACATTGTTAAATGATATCCGTGAGGTGATGGGTGCAGTATTACGAATGTTGGGTTATTCATATAACTCAACAGACGAAAACCAAATTAAACAGGCTTATGAAAAATTGTTAGAGTTGAAACCCGCGATCGCTGCCTTTAATACTGATGCTTGGCAAAACCAAATGTTGGCAGGAGATTTAACCTTAGCAATGTGTTATTCAGTAGATGCGATCAAAGTTACCCAAGAGAATCCTCAACTCAAATATGTCATTCCGCGCAGTGGTTCTTCAATATGGACTGATGCAATTGTTATCCCTAAAACAGCGCCCAATATAGATGGAGCCTATGCCTGGATTAACTTTCTTTTGCAACCAGAAGTAGCAGCTATGATTAGCGAACGCATGAATATTGCCACTCCTAATAGTGCTGGTTTTGAAAAATTACCAAATCACATCCAGAATAATCCAAATTTGTTTCCTCCTGCGACACTGTTAGAAAAATGTGAACGTATTACTCCTTTAGGAGATGTGGAATATATTTATGAGCGCTACTGGACTCAATTGACTAGTAATTAGAAAAGTAAATATATAATTTTTTGAATTATTATGTCTAAGAAAAATAGCTCCGCTGAAATATATCCATCAGGCAATAATGCCGACATAAAAAAAATACATTCCCCTCAGTTCAACTGGCTGCAACCCTTAGTATTGCTTATCCCTTCTGGTGTTTGGTTATTACTTTTGCTAGTGCTACCAACACTGTTAATTTTGCAGTTAAGCTTTGTACCCAATATTAGACCAGGAGAAATAGTCAATCCCAGTGGACTCGATAACTATATTCGGATAATTGACCCCTTATATTTGCAAGTTATTGGGCGTTCCCTGTGGTTAGCGATCGCCACCACTATAATTTGTCTGCTCTTGGGCTTCCCTGTCGCCTATTGGATTGCTCAAATAGCACCACAACGCTGGCGGAATTTGCTACTTTTAGGCTTTGTTCTGCCTTTATGGACTTCCTCCCTGCTGCGTTCTTATGCGTGGATTACTATATTACGTCCTACTGGCTTATTAAACAGCGTACTCAGCAGTTTAGGCTTGCCTACTTTAGAATTACTTAACCGGATTCCAGCCGTATTAATTGGCATGAGCTATAGTTTATTACCCTATATGGTATTAATTCTCTATGCCTCTTTAGAAAAGCTAGATAGGCGCTTACTAGAAGCAGCCGCCGACTTAGGTGCAAATGACGTAGAAACTTTTTTGAAAGTCACCATACCCCAAATTTTGCCAGGAATTACAGCTGGCTCAATGCTTGTCTTAATTACAGCATTAGGGGATTTTATCAATCCAGAATTATTGGGTGGGGCTTCTAGTATGACGGCAGCCCGCTTAGTTTATAACCAATTTCTCGGAGTTACCCAAAATTGGGGCTTTGGTTCAGCCTTGAGTATGACATTAATTTTGGCTGTAAGTATAGCGATCGCGCTTTTAATTAAGTTTGGTGAAGTTAGGGATCATAGCTAATACAGTGGTTGAATAATATACATTAGCAGATCAATAACAGATATTGGCTATTAACCAAATTGATGAATAAAAAAAATATTCCTTTATTATTAGTTTTTGGCTTAACACTCATCATATCTTTGTTGATTTACACTCAAATTCAAGCTGCCAATAAACCTATTAAAGTAGGAATTCTACATTCTCTTAGTGGCACAATGGCAATTAGCGAAAAATCTGTTGTTGATGCCACCTTACTGGCTATTGCAGAAATTAATGCTCAAGGTGGCGTTCTAGGCAGAAAAGTTCAGCCAATTGTTGTTGATGGCGAATCTAATTGGCAGACCTTCGCTCAAAAAGCCGAAGAATTGATTGTACAAGAAAAAGTCGTTACCGTCTTTGGCTGCTGGACTTCAGCTAGTCGGAAAACAGTCAATCCTGTATTTAATAAATATAATCATTTACTGATTTATCCAGTACAGTACGAAGGATTAGAAGATTCACCCAATATAGTCTATACAGGTGCTGCACCTAATCAACAAATTATTCCGGCGGTTAAGTGGTCTTTTGATAATTTAGGAAAAAGATTTTTTTTGGTAGGTTCTGACTATATTTTTCCCCGCACAGCCAACGCCATTATTAAAGACCAAGTAACCGCATTACGAGGTGAAATTCTCGGTGAAGAATATATACTTTTGGGCAGTAATGATGTTGCAAAAGCTGTAAAAAAAATCAAAGCAACACAACCAGATATTATTTTAAACACTATTAATGGCGATAGTAATATTTACTTCTTCCAAGCTTTGAAAAAGGCGGGAATTACTGCCGATAAAATTCCTACCATTTCCTTCAGTCTTGCCGAAGAAGAACTACGTAATTTCTCTATTCAAGATATGGTAGGCAATTATGCTGTCTGGAATTATTTTCAGAGTATTGATAATCCCAGAAATCATGAATTTATCAAAAAGTTTCAGCAAAGATATGGTAAAGATAGAGTCACATCTGACCCGATGGAAGCAGCATATTTTGGCGTTTACCTGTGGGCGCAAGCAATTCAAGATGCAGGTACTGATGATGTTAATGCTATTCGAGAACATATCAAAGACCAAAGTTTTTTAGCACCAGAAGGTATTGTATATATAGACCCTGATAACCAACATACCTGGAAAACAGTCAGAGTTGGCAAAATCCAAGCCGACGGACAATTTGAAATTGTTTGGAACTCAGATAAACCAATTCGCCCCCGACCGTATCCCCTTTCCCGTTCTAAAGCTAAATGGGAAACTTTTCTCAAATCTCTTTATCAAGGCTGGAACAATAATTGGGCAAATCCTGGTTAATCATGCCACAACTTTCAGAAGACTTTCAGCGATTGATTGCTTTGGAATTGATTATCTTTAATAAGATGAAGCGACTTGACCACCCTATATAAATGTAAATTTGGAGTGGAAATGTGAAAAACACCAAAATAGTCAACAAACTAATACTATGGTTTTTAATAATTGCCCTGTTGCCTCTAACCAAAATCACTTGCTTAAATTATTATATTGCCAGTAGTTCTCGGAAAAAAGAAGCTGAGAATAATTTGATTGCGATGGCAGATAACAAAGCTAAATGGCTAGAAAACTATATTAATGAACGAAAAAATGATGCCACAGCTATTACACAAATTCCCAATATAATCAATGCTGTAGAAAAATATCAACTGGTATTTGAAAAATTTGGTGTTAATTCTCAGGCATATCAAGAATTAGATGCAGAATATAAAACCTTTATAACTAATTATTTAGAAATATTTGGTTATTCCGATATTTTTTTAATCTCTCAGGCTGGGGATGCTATTTTTTCAGTAAAACGTGATCAAGAATTTGGTTCAAACTTTTATACAGGAACTTACAAAGATTATGAGCTAGCCAAAGTTTTTGACCGAGCGAAAACATTAATGCAAGTCGAAATGTCGAATTTTGGCTATCATTTAGATGATAAAGCACCAGTTTCTTTTATTGCTGCTCCTATTTTTAATAATAACATAATTATTGGTGTATTAGTCTTAAAACTGGATAATCAAGAGTTTAATAAAGTCGTTAATAATTATATTGGTTTGGGGAAAACTGGTGAAACTATAATTGTTTCACAAATTAATGAAACCATAGTATTTACATCACCAATCCGTCATGATCCCAATGCTGCTTTTAACAGAACCATTAAAGTTAACCAGCAAAAGTCTCACCCACTTAATCAGGCTTCTCAGGGGATGAAAGGCTTTGGTATTACCTTTGATTATCGAGGTCAAGAAACTATCGCCGCTTGGAGGTATTTACCTTCCTTAAATAGTGGGCTATTAGTTAAAATGGATACAGCAGAAGCTTTTGCTTCTTTAAATACATTGCGAAATATTATTATTATTTTAATTATAATTACACTAATTTTAGTAATATTTGCAGCTATTATAGTTGCAAAATCAATTTCTAAACCAGTTATAGAACTTACTAAAATTGTTAAAGAATTGGCAAAAGGAAATTTTTATCAGCAAGCACAAGTGACTAGCAATGACGAAATTGGTCAATTGGCAAAATCATTTAATATTATGGCAGAAAATCTAGAAAAGTCTTTTGAGACTATCAAGTTGAGAGAGCTAGAATTGGCTGCTGCTAACGAGAAATTAGCAGTGATTTTAGCAGAATTACAACAAAAAGCTCAACAATTAGCTACTCAATTAATACAAAGTGAAAAAATGTCTAGTTTAGGTCAATTAGTTGCGGGTGTAGCACACGAAATTAATAACCCAGTTAGCTTTATTTATGGTAATCTTGCTCCTGCAAAGGAATACATTCAAGATTTACTAAAAGTTATTCGCACTTATCAACAGTCCTATCCTCATCCAGTTGCAGAAATTCAAGAAATAACAAAAGATGTGGAACTAGATTTTTTAGTGATAGACCTTCCTAAGTTATTAACATCTATAGAAATGGGTGCTAAAAGAATAACAGAAATTGTCCTATCTTTACGCAATTTTTCTCGGTTGGATGAGGCGGAAATCAAAGCTGTGAATATCCACGAGGGTATTGATAGTACCTTGATGATTTTAGCAAATCGTCTCAAAGCTAACTCTGAACGTCCAGAAATTGCTGTGATTAAAGTATACGGCAATTTACCTTTAGTAGATTGTTATGCGGGACAACTTAATCAGGTATTTATGAATATTTTATTGAACGCAATTGATGCTTTGGAAGAAGCTATGACCAGCAAGATTTTTACTAGAGAACCAAAAATCTTTATTCGTACTGAATTGACTAAGGATAATCAAGTATCTATTAGTATTTCTGATAATGGTATTGGTATTCCTGAGCATTTTAAAAATAAATTATTTGACCCTTTTTTTACTACCAAGCCCATAGGAAAAGGTACAGGTTTAGGTTTATCGATTAGCTACAAAGTTATTACTGAAAGACATCAGGGAAAATTAGAGTGTATTTCTTCCCCTAACAAAGGGACAGAATTTTTGATTTCATTTCCTTTATATCAAGTATCAAAAAGTAACCTAATTTGTTAAATATCTTACGCAGAGGCACAGAGGCGCAAAGAATTAAAAGTTTTAGATTCTCGATTTTAAATTGCATATTTTAGTTTAGCAACACCTCAATTTTTAATTATTGACTGTAACTCCATACTTCATTTTTGCTGAGATATTTATAAATATTCATGTTCACCTACTTATACCATTGCCAAAGAGGTTGTATCCTGCTCTTCTTGATTAATCAAATTATTGACAATAGAGAGAAATTCATGCTCTAGATAAGGCTTAGTTAAGTAAGCATTTGCACCAAGTTCTTGGGCAAGCTGACGATGTTTTTCGGCACTGCGGGAAGTGAGTATGACTATGGGAATGTTGGCGAAATTAGGGTTTTGGCGAAGATTACTTAACAATTCAAAACCATTCATTCGCGGCATTTCTAAGTCAGAGATAATCACCTGAATTTCTGCATGGCGTTGTAACTGTTCTAGGGCTTCTACACCATTTTGTGCCTGTATGACTTGATACCCTGATTTTTGCAGCGTTAGAGAGAGGGTTTGTCTGAGACTAATGGCATCATCCACGACCAAAATCACTTTTGGAGCTTTGTAACTTGGCTTTAGAGAATGACTTGGTAGTGCTTCCACAGTACTTGTGGGCGCAGAGGCAGTCAATAAGGGCATATTTGGGGCAGTATACCCGGACATTGCCAAAGCTTTTTGGTCTGAAGGTTCAGCAGCTGGTAGTGCGGCAATATCCAGCTTAATTGGGCTTTCTTTCGACTCCAGCAGTACTATGGCATCAATTACTAAGATCAGATTACCGTTGGCTAAACTACTACAACCATAAACATATTTTGGCGGAGCGATCGCATTTCCTAAAGGTCTAATTACTAATTCTTGTTCCCCAATTATTTGGTCAACTTCTAAACCAAAAACGCCTTGATTTCGCCGTAGCAGCAGGACAGGATTTTTCATAACTCCTGCTTCAGAGATAATTGAGGTATTATCTAGTAAATTATCACTATTAAATAATGAACCTTGATAGTTAATCAACTCAGAAAATTCATGGAGGCTAACTATAGTTTCATTATCATCTATATTCAAATGTAAAACTCTTTTACCTTCAAAGTCCTTGATGTGCTGATTAGACGGAATCAATATTTTTTCGATCCTGTCTAAAAGTAGAGCATAAACAATTCCTCCCGCCTGGACTAACATTAATTTATCAGTGGTCATAGAAAAAGGTATTTTGAGGATAAAAGTTGTACCTTGATTAGGCAAAGATTGAACTGAAATAGAACCTTTGAGTGCTTGTAACTGAGAACGCACAATATCTAAACCCATACCACGGCCAGAAATTTCATTTACCTGATCCGCAGTGGATAATCCCGGAAAAAACATCAAATCTAACAATTCAGATTGATCAGAGTGGGAAAAATGGCCTCTAGTGTCATCTTCCGCGATAAAATTAAGTTCGATAGCTTTCTTACGAATACTCTCAAAATTTAATCCCTGTCCATCATCCCGAACTTCAATCACAGTTTGACTACCCTGATTATAGGCGCAAATTTCAATTGCTCCTTGTTCTGGTTTACCACGTTCTTGACGAAGTTTTGGAGATTCAATACCATGATCAAATGCATTCCGGACTAAGTGCAGTAAGGGTTCGTAAAGCTTTTCCGCAATTGCTTTATCAACCCGCACTTCTGTACCTGTGAGTTTCAATTCTACAAGTTTGTCGTAGACACTCGCCAGTTTTTTGACTAACTGGGGTAAGCGATTGAGGACATTCCCCAGAGGTGACAACCGCGCTTCTACTAAATTATCTATGATACTAAAAGCTAAATTCTGTTTTTTATCACTAATTTGAGTAGCTTGTCTAAGCAATAAATCAAGGGATTCTGTAGTTTCTTGTAATTGCATAACTTCTTCCATCGCTTCATGCAATGACAGATTAAATTCTGTATATATATCCATCTCCAAAGCATCAAATTTCACCGATGCAAAATTTTGTGTCGGTTGGGTTGTGAAATTTTGCATATGCAAAGGCAAATCTCTTAATTGATTTAACGTTGCTTGGTGTCTGCTAAATCGCTGTAATAACTGATCAAATATATCTTTGATTTTTTCATCATATAATGTCCGGCGTTTCTGATGAATCAGTAATTCACCGGCTAGATAATTAAGGTGTTGTAGTGTGTCTACATCTACACGAATGAATGTCGGTTTTCGATAAGTGTTACTTTCTGGCGACTGGGATTCATCTTGTATTTGATCGTTGTGTTGTATAGTTACATCAGTAATAGCTTCAATGTCTGTTTCGAGAATATCTGCAACCACCTGTTCACTGATAGCTAATGATTGATTAACTTCTGCTTCATCGGTGAGGTTTGGCTCAGATACTTCTCCCCATATTTCCTCGACCAAGCTATCGTTTACGGGTAATTGAGAATTTGATATTTCTTTAAAAACTAGCAATTGCCGTAATTTAGGACTGTCCAGCCAATTTTTCTCTTGTGTATTAACAGGGGGATAATTTTTATATTCTTTTGCTAACGCCTGGATTTGGCTTTGTAATGTTTGAGTTAAAAGGATATAACTTTCAGATTTATCTGATCTATATTCAAATTTAGTAACTGCTAGCAAAATTATTAAAATTATCCCGTGGCGATAAAGGCGAAAATTATAGCTGTCTTCTTCATCTTGGACAAAATTTAAAAAATCACTCAACCAATTAGTAATATAATCTATGGGGTTATCTGTTTCTGATTTGGGAATTAGCAAAGATAACTCAAGTTCTTGTTCTGGTATTTCCATATGGTGATTAAACCAGCCAAAAATATAGTAAATTACTTTTAAATATAATTTGGCAGTTGTTGGTTTTATCGGCTCATTTTTAGTATTACCAGATGCCGTTAAAAACTTATAAAATTCTTCAGCATTACTGAGAAAGTTGCCTGTAGAGCCAGATAACTCTTCATCTACCACGGTTGTGAGTTTTTGCCATTCTGGCGAAGGTGCGCCGCCACAAGTGCGATCGCCTCCTAGTACGTCTTTTTGTGCCTGCTGTAAGTCTAGAAGAGCTAGTTTAGCAATCTCATCTACTTGTTCAGGGTGGGCTTGTAATGCGGCAATCATTGTCCGAGAAATTTCTTGCAACCCAGGTAAATTTAAAGATTCTGCTAATCCCAGAAATACCTCAGCCTGAGAAATTAAAAAATCTTGCAACTCTTGATTATCGGGTGGATTATTAATAGCTTCAGAAATACTTTCTAAACGCTGTTTTACACCAGATTCAAAAATTGATTGTACAATATCAAATCCCAATTCCTCAGAAGTGGGAATATGAGTTTCACTACCATAAGCATCACCAAGTTTTTCTTGCAATTGAGCAAAAACTAAAGTAGCTCTTTGCAGAAGTTCTTCATTATTAACGGTACTATCTGTCAGTTCTGTAGTTAGGGCTAGGCTCAGACATTCATAAGCTTGAAATAAGAGTGTTTGCAATTCAGTATCAATCACCACATCGGGATTATAAAGAGCTTTAAACACATCTTCTAGAGAATGGGAGATCATCTTAATAATCTCTAGCCCAACGTTAGCAGAGCCGCCTTTAAGCGTATGAGTTGCCCGCATTAACTTATGAACTTTAGCAATAGTAAATTCTTCTGATAAGCTAAACAGTTCTTGCTCAATAATTTGCAATAAATCTGGTGCTTCTGCCAGAAAATATATATAACCTTGTTCGCGAATTTCAGCATCTGTAATCATAATAAGGCAGTGGGGAGTGGGAGTGGGAATTGGGAATTGTAAAAATTGCCTATTCCCTATTCTCCTTTTTCTCTAAAGAACGAATGAGCGCCCGGAGTAGTTTTCCTACAGATTCACACTGTTTCAAAATTGGACTGGCTGATTGAGGATCTGTAAGTTGAATTTTGGCTCTACATGATAGTAACAAATGAGTTTCTAGTTCTTTGAGAGAGCCTTGTGCTATGCGTAAAAATTTTATGTACTCCAAGCGATATTCCCTTCCATAGCCCTCAGCAATATTTGCTGGAATTGATGTAGATGCTCTACGAATTTGTGAAGTCATTCCGTAGAGTTCCTCTTTTGGAAACGTCATTGTTAGCTCATAGCAAGCTTCAGCTAAATTCATCCCTTCTTGCCAAACTGTTAAATCTTGATAAGAGCGAATTTGATAACTTGTCATTCCCTACTCCCTACTCCCTACTCCCTACTTTCCGATTAATTAATTGACTTTAAACTTACTAGCAGTTGCTAATAACCCTTGTGCCATTCCTGATAAATCTTGCAAGATAGCAGAAATTTCTTGAGATTCGGTAAAAGTTTTGTTAGCAATTTCTGCTACATCTTGCATTGATGCTGTCACTGTTACAGATTGTCCCATTTGTTGTTGAGTGGCTGCGGTAATTCGTTGAATTAGCTGACTGATTTCGGCAGTTGCAGAAACAATTTCGTTCAAGTTTTGGCGAGTTTCACCGACGAAGTTTGTCCCTTCTACTACTTGCTGAATTCCTGTTTCCATCGCTACTGCTACTTCTCCAGTTTCAGTTTGAATTTCTTGGACTAATTTTTCAATTTCAATTGTGGCGGTGGCTGATTGGCGAGATAAAGAACGAACTTCATCGGCTACAACTGCAAAGCCTTTACCATATTCACCGGCACGAGTGGCTTCAATGGCTGCATTTAACGCCAGTACGTTGGTCTGTGTGGCGAAACTACTGATGAGATTCACCACTTTGGAGATTTTTTGCGAAGATTCACTGAGGCGTTTAATTTTTTTACTGGTTTGGGCGACGGTTTCACGAATCCCTTGGATGGCTTTAACAGTTTGGTTCATGGCTGCATCACCAGACTCTACGGTTTGGTTAGCTTTTTGCAACGCCACTTGCACCAAATCAGCGTTAGTTACCACAGCTTGGGTAGAGTCTACCATCTGTTGAATATCCTTGAGGGCTGTGGTAATTTCTTCGGATTGTTGTTGGGCGAGATTTGTCAGTCCAGTCAGTGAAGCATCACTAGTGCTGGAAGTTTGGGCTACTTTTTGGGAAGTTGTTTGTACTTGGATGACAATTTGCCGCAGCGCTTGCAAAGTATTGTTATAGGCATCCGCAATTGTACCTAGTTCGTCTTCGGTAATGGGGGCGCGGACTGTTAAATCTCCATCTAAGGCTGGTCTGAGGGCTGTTAGCAGTTGAATAGATCGTTGTTGCAATAATTCTTTGGCGGCTTTTTCTCGTGCTGCGGCTTCTGCTAGTTTGGCTGATTGTGCTTGCAGTTGTTGCAAATATTCAGTTTGTTGTAATGCTAACCCTAGTTGGTCGCCAATACGTCCTAATAAACTAACTTGCGATTCTTCCCAATCACGAGGGCCGGAATTTTGATAAGCTGCGAACAAGCCCCACAATTGTTCCCCAGAGAATATAGGAACTATGACATAAGCTTTGATTTCAAATTGCTCTAAAATTTCAATGTGGCAAGGTGAATGGTCTACTTGATAGATATTATTAGCAATAAAGCTTTCACCTTTGGCATAGCGACCTCCCTGAGTTTCTTGTAAGTGGCTATCATCCCAAACGGTTTTGATATCAATTCCTACGAGTTTTACCCAATTTTGTCCTACTGATTCAGCGATAAATTCACCACCCCAATCAGGCTTGAAGCGGTAAACTGAGACGCGATCGCATCGTAGTAATTGGCGGACTTCTTGAGTGGCTGTTTTGAAAATTTCGTCTACATCTAAGGATTGGCGAATGCGGTTAACTATCTTAGTAACAGCTTTTTCTTCTTCGGCTATGGTCGCTAATTTCTCAGATTTTACCTGTACTTGTTCGAGATAATCTATTTGAGATTTTGCTAGGCTAAATTGCAGGGCTATTTGAGTTAAAAAGTTAACTTCCCAGGACTGCCATTCACGAGAACCAGAATTTTGATAAGCTCCAAATAATCCCCATAATTTATCACCAAATAATATCGGTACAATGATATAAGCTTTGGCTTCAAACTGCTCTAAAATCTCGATATGACAAGGCGCAAGTCCTATGGTGTAAGTGTCATTAACCACAAAGGTTTCCCCTTTGCTATAACGTCCTCCCTGAGTTTCTTGTAAGTAGGTATCATCTAAAACGGTTTTGATATCGGGTCCTACTAATTTCACCCAATTGTTACCTACTGACTCAGCTATAAATTCACCACCCCAATCATCCCTGAAGCGATAAACTGCGACGCGATCGCATCGCAATGATTGGCGGACTTCCTGAGTAGTAGTTTTAAAGAAACTGTTTACATCTGAAGCTTGGCGAATGCGGTTAATTGTCTTGGTTAGAGCTTTTTCTTGGGCAGCAATTTGAACTAATTGCTCAGATTTAAGCTGCACTTGTTCCAGATATTCACCTTGGGAAATAGCTACACCAAATTGCAAGCCAATTTGAGTCAAAAAGCTCACTTGCCAGTTTTGCCATTCACGTGGACCAGAATTTTGATAAGCTGCCAATAAACCCCACAATTGTTCCCCAGAAAAAATCGGAACAATGATATAGGCTTTCATTTGAAATTGTTCTAAAATATCAATGTGGCATTGAGCATGACCCATTTGATAGATGTCATTGACTGCAAAGCTTTCACCCTTAGCATAACGTCCGCCTTGGGTTTCTTGTAAGTGTGAATCTTCCCAGACCATTTTGAAATCTGGCGTGACCATTTTGATCCAACCTTCACCCACTGACTCTGAGACAAACTCGCCACTCCAGTCAGGTTTGAAGCGGTAAACACCGACGCGATCGCACCGCAATAATTGGCGAATTTCTTGAGTGGTAGTTTGAAAGATTTTATCAACGCTTGATACCCGCAAAATCTTATCGATAACTTTGGCTACCGATTTTTTTGCTAATGTTTGTTGTTGTAATTCTTTTTCGTATTCAAAGGTTTTTAATGTGTAAGTCAGTTCTGTACTAATTTGAGATAGTAGGGTAGTTTCAGACTCTTGCCATTGGCGGATGGAATCACAATTATGGATGGCTAATAAGCCCCAGACTTTCCCCTCAACGACTATGGGTGAAGTTAAACTAGATTTAACTTGAAATTTTTCTAACAGTTGCTTTTGATAAGGTGTCAGTTGTACCTGATTAATATCATTAATAGCTACGGGTTCTAAATAGTCTTCACTGGTATATAAACCAAACAGAATACCGGGAAGATTTTCATTGAGAGTCGGTGTCCAACCTCTGGTTCTAGACTCTGATAAAACCGTACCAGACTCAAGAGAAGTAAAGCGATAAATCAAGGCGCGATCGCAAACAATTTTTGCCCTGATTTGTGCCACAGTAACTTGAAGTAATGTATCAATATCTGAGGCTTGACGCATCCGAGTTGTAATGTCTTGCAACTGTCGCCGCAAATTTTTAAATTCCTGGGAAATTGCATCGACTTCAGCAGAATTGCCAGCAACATTGGCTATATGATTGCCACCATTTTGATTTTCTAATTGTTTTAATTCAGTAGTCTTAGGCTCGTTTTCTTGGTTGTTATGATATGTGACTGTCATTGTAAAAACCCTCAATAATTGTTAATAGTATTCAGTAGTTAAAGAAAATTAATTATTAATAGTCCACAGCGGAGATTGAATAATCGCTGTCGCATCCAAATTTAATAGCATCTCCTCCGCACTATTAATAAAGTATCCTTTCAAGAAAGGCGACATGGCTGGATAGAATAATTCCGCAGATGGAGGTTTAATTTGATTGGTATCTAGCCATTCAATATCCATCAGAGACCGCACCAATAGACCTAAATATTTACCCTCCTGTTCCAACACAATCGCCATCATATTTGAGAGAAAATTTGCTCCTTGCAAAACTGGTGGATAACCCAGCATTTCCTCTAAATCAACTAACCAAAGCATCTCGCCACGCCAGTTATAGATTCCCAAAACACAACTTGGCATCTGGGGAACGCCACATATATCCGTTAGGGAAACTTGAAATACCTCTGTAATCTGCTGTAAAGAAATTACGGCTGTATCTCTTGCACCTAAGTTCAAACTTAAAAATTTTTGCTTGTTATCCAAAGTTATTTTTCCTTTGATATAGATACTTACTTTAAGTCAAAAAACTTTTAGATTTTAAATCTCAGATTAATACCACAGACAAATACGGAGATTGTACCATTCAGAAACCATTAATAAATTAATTCCAAATAGTAACAACAACTCCACTTTTATTTCAGCAATTTTTTCAGAGTAACTACTAATTCTTCGGGATTTATAGGTTTAGCAAGATAAGCTTCAGCGCCTAGCATATTTCCCCAAATTTTATCTACATCACTATTTTTAGTTGAGCAAAAAACAATAGGTATTTTGCTCGTGTCAGGATTATTTTTCAATTCTCGGCAAATTTCAAATCCGCTTTTACCTGGTAAAATTACATCAAGAAATATCAAATCCGGCTTAGTTCTGTCTATTTTGCCCTGAACTTCTTCGCTACTTGTAGCGCTAATCACGTAATAACCTGCTTGTTGCAAGTAACGACTAATGATTTCCATATCGGTCAAACCATCTTCAACGACTAAAACAGTATTCATGGTCAGCACCTGTAAAGAAAGTTATTTGTTTTGAGAATGAAAATACAAAACTATGTGTTTACACCATACAAACACCAATGGAGAGTTTGATTCAATTGTGCTTGATAAGCTCTATATTTGTAACAGAGAAAATACTATGTTCTAACCTTTTATAAATCTTATAGCTACGTAATTATCTGTGGATGCTACCTTTACTGTCGGTAACTATTATTACACTTACTAGACTATTTAGGTATAAATAGGCACATTTTTTCCATGCCTACATCTGAACCTAATTAATTCTTCCCTGATCTACAGAGGTGATTAATTCAGTTTCTACTAGGCTAGTACCGCCGTGAAGTCAAAAATCAAAAAGCTTATAAAATGGGCTTTTCATGGATTTTGAATGGTCTGTTTATTTACGCCGACTTGTACTAGAATAGAAATGTTACTTGAGTTATAAACAAACTTTGTCAAGGGAGTTTTTTAAATTAATTTCCCAAAACAATATCAATAGTCAAATCTTTAATGACAAACCTTTAAATGAGTTCGATCTAGTCTTTTTTTCGTCTGAGGTTGAGCCTGGACAGGTAAATACTTACGTACTACACTCATTACTTTATCTGATGATACAGGTTTAGTCATAAAATCCGTAGCACCGACCACCTTAGCTCTGACTCGATCCAAAAGACCATCATTTCCCGTTAAGATAATCACAGGTGTGTTGCTGAAGGCTGAAATTCGGCGCAACTGAGTACAAATTTCATACCCATTAGCAACCGGCATAACTAAATCTAAAAAAATTAGGTCTGGCTTATCTTGAATTAGGGTTGGTAAAGCTTGTACAGCATCTTGAATTTTAATAAACCTCAGTCCATGTGAGACCATAATTTCCTCTAGAATCTTACAAATCTGAGGGCTATCATCCACGCAAGCTACCAATGGCGCAGTTGGTTTCTGGACTGGGCTGGAAACAGGGTTGTGTTTAACTGTTGCAACTGACAAAGGCAAATCAGGTACTTCTACCAGTTCAATAATACCTTTGAGAATATAGGGAAGTAATGAACGGGTGACAGGGACAATACCCTGCTTCATTCTGGCTGCTAAATCTCGCAGCGTATATTTGCCATTAATCAAACTGACAAAGTTTTTGTAAACAGATTCACTTACCTGTTTCTGGAGTTGTTCTGCTTTCCGCAGAATTGGCGCTAAGTCGGGAGAAAAATTAGCCAAGCCAGCTTCAGACCAAGTTTTCCACTCGTCTTGCATCTGTTTCATAGAGACATTTGCACTCGTGAAACTCATTGGTGTTTCTAGGACAACTTCCTGGATGCGATCGCAACTTGCAGAAACAAAATTTGTTTGTTGAGCTAAATCAAATAACAGTTCTGCTACTGTGTTCTCTACAAAGGCATGAATTTGTTCTCGTTGAATTTTCTGTCTTTTATACAAAATTTCTAGGATGCGATAATCCCAGTAATCGATTTCTATATCTTCTTTACGTAAATTTAACTTATCTACATCAATTTGGGGGCAGTATTGCGCCATATTTCGTCGCCAGCGCCGGAAAGGATGGCTTCCTCCTGTTGCCCAAACTATCCGTCCTAAACGATAGTAAAAAATCCATTTGTGTCCCTTAGTACTTTTAATATTCAGATAGCCATTGTACTGTAATTGAGTACAAGTTTTAAACTCATGAAGTATATTATTTGATATCATCATATCCTGGTGGCTCATACTTTGTTCCTTTAATTAACAAGTCAGCCCTTTAAATAAATACCCAAACTAGCTATTAGCTATATAGCTGTTGGCCAGCCTCTTAATGATTAGAAATAGACTTGGCAGACTAATTTGGTTAACTGCCCATTTCTTTTTTATATAATAATTAAGAGCGCTCCTTAGTGAAAATCAATAAAGCTAATGAAAATCAGAAACCAACAGGATTAGCACTGGTAGAAGAATGTTCTGATGCATAATTCCTCGTAAATGACTTTATGGTTTCATTAAGGTGGATTTAAGAATTTGTTATCTATATTGCTATTTTAAGCAGTTATAGACTGTATTATAACCGTATAAATCCTGATCTTACTTTAAAGAAATACTAAAGACTAAATATTTTTTTCTGTTTTTGGGAAGTATGAAATATTTCATAAAACTTGACAATTCTTAATATATATTTTGGTGAAGTTAAGGTGATTTATCAGAAAGAATTTACCGATTATAAAGGCGAACAGCCCTTATCTCCTACGATGGAATCATTTTGTGTGGTAATTTTTATTCTGGAAATCACCTAAGTATACAGCAAATAACCTGCGTCTAATTGCAATACTCTCTAATTAATAAAACTCCACAAAAAATGCAGAGTTGCTAAATCCTATTTTGTCTAATTAATAAATCTACAAAGCTTTGCCGATAAAATGCCATTAATTGCGGCAAAACCCTTGTTTGAACTTCGATAACAGCAAACAGACTAGTCCCACAGCTACCAGTGATACTGAAGATGCAGGTTCTGGGACAGACTGAGGTTTTTGCCAAAGGTGCTGAGAAGTCATCCCATGGCCATGGCTTTGAATACCAGTGAGTAATGCCAAAAACTGTTCAATATCTGTAGATATATTACCGTTCTCTTGAGAAAGGATGAGTCGGTTCAATGTGTCCATCTCTGATACTCCAAAACTTTCTGTTAACGGCAGAAAGTTTTCACCCATTCCACTCATAAGGGAGTTAATGAAGCTATCAACATCAGACTGAAAATCTGGCGGAAATAACTCTGAATCATGAGAAATTTTCTGATTACCAACGACTATGTTGTGATCGTCGAAAATCCAGTTACCATTGCCAATAATTGTATTGTTATTACCAAAATTCCAATTGCCATTACCTAAGGTTGTATTGTTGTTACCGAAACCCCAATTGCCGTTGCCAATAGTTGCATTATCACTATTAAACTGCCAATTACCATTACCTAAGGTTG
>REBL01000165.1 GCA_007692755.1 Nodularia sp. (in: cyanobacteria)
GGTAGCCGCCTCTCCCATGTTGCCCAATGCCACTGCCGCACTTGAACGAACTCCGGAGTCCACCTGTTCATCCTTGAGGATATTGGCGATGTCAGGGAGATACTTGGTAGCCGCCTCTCCCATGTTCCCCAATGCCACTGCTGCACCATAACGAACTCCGGAGTCCACCTGTTCATCCTGGATGATGTTGAGGATGTCAGGGACATACTTGGTAGCCGCCTCTCCCATGTTCCCCAATGCCTCTGCCGCACCATAACGAACTCCGGAGTCCACCTTTTCATCCTTGAAGACATTGGCAGCTTTCTCGGCAACATCCTCTGGTTTCTTCACCACAAATTTTAAATTTTTGAGGTCATATTCACGTAGTTTAGTAAAAGCATATTCCTTAACTTTGTCATGTCCATCATCCAGGGCTGCTACTATCCCGTTAATCTGCCAATCTTGAGGCTTGGCTTTTTCTGTAGCACTAACCCAAGGCAGGGAGAGGAAGAGAGTTAGGAGTAGGGTAAAACAGAAAAGGAAAAAGAGGGATAGCTTGTTGGTGTGTCTGGGTGTGATGAGCATAATTTTGGGTAATATGGCAGATTACACACGGTTATCGGTATCATATCAGCCTTACCCAAAGTTCTAAAGGTTAAACAATTAAACAGTTACCAAGGGTGATGAAAATCACAGCAATCATTAAACTGATTGAAAATGATGGTTGGTATTTAGCCAGAACTAGAGGAAGCCATGCGTTACGGAATTGTCATTGAAAAGGCAGAAAATAACTATTCGGCTTATGTGCCAGATTTATCGGGCTGTGTCGCAACTGGACAAACCATAGCAGCAGTTGAACAAGAAATAAAAGCAGCTATTGCTTTCCACCTAGACGGTTTACGTGAAGAAGGTTGCCCGATTCCAGAAGCTACAACTCTATGTGAATATATTGAGGCGGGATAAATAAATTAATCATCTGACTGTTCAAGCTTGTCCAATCCATCCTGAATACATTGTCTGACAAATTCAGGGTAATTATCCAATGCTTTTAACTTGTCCATCATTGATTGCGGAAGCCTGACAGTTAACTTTGCAATCAACGGTTCTGGTCGGTTAGTGGTTAATGGTGTCAAATTTTCGGGTTTACCTCTGGGATTTGGAGACATTATAGCGAGTTTTAAATATAGTTTGAATGATATGTCGTCATATCGTAAGATGTTTATTTGATGGCTGTTTGACTTTGGCGAGTGCAACAACCACCAAAAATCCCATTTGAAACGAGACACTACTATTTTATGTTCACAAGGTCAGAACTTGAAATCAAAACTATCCCTGAGTTGCGTAATTTATGCCGTCGATACGGTTTAAAGCCTACGGGAAACCCTGGATATAAAACCAGTTACATCACATCTCTCATGGTATTTCCAGCCATAGCCCTCTCTCAGTTTCAACAAGGTAGAGGTTTGCGTTCACCTGATTTTGCTAACTTCCAAGTTTTAGGGAGAATGATTGATGAGATGAACACACCTACAAATGAGCAAGCAGCCCTGATGAGGATAACTTTGGAAGGTAGAAGAATGGCTTATCCAGATAGATACACGCAGGAGCAACTGTTAAACCTGCATAAAGCTAAGATGTTGCTAGAACAAGCGTTTAGCTTATTAAGTATCTAACTTTCGATATTAAGATGGTGCGTTGCGCTATGCGACAACGCACCCTACGAAAAATCTCAAACTTCTCATCCTCTCTGCGCCTGGTACGTGTTAGCAAAGTGAGACGTAGCCCGAAAAACCCCTCACCACAACGATTTTATAGGGTTCACGGCGCAATCTTCATAATATAAGTCTACGCAAAACCTTTTTTTATCGTTAGGATGAGGGGCTTTCCCTTTATTCACCAAATGTATCTTTCAACAAATCGGGAATCTCAGTCTCTCGGTAAAGAGCTAATTAGCCAGGATTGTTAGATATATTGGTATTTTTCTTGTCCTTTTTTTTGTCAGCATCCTTTTTAGGTTTTTTAACTTCTTTATTGCTCTTTTTTTCTTTAGACATAATGACTCTCCAAGGTGGTGACAAATAAAGTAGCTACAACGCCAGGAAACTCTTTCTCAGAAAAGATTCTTTTACAAAAATTATTTGTTTTCAAAATCAAGAATCTTCAAGTGTTCTATTCAGCAATAATAGATAATTTATTAAATCGTAAGCTCTTACTATAGCAGTTATATATACTAAATGATTGTATATAAGTAAAACTCATTATTTTGATACTTAGATGTTTTTTAGCTTTCAGGCTGAGTTGATACAGAATGCCAACAGTTAAAAACTTGTAAAATAGCCGGCGATGGTGGCTGAATTTGGGTGAGGATGTGTCCCGCCTAGTGCCAGATGTTAGGTAAACTGTGGGAACGCCAAGTTAAAACATTGTCCTATGACTGCATTTTTATTAGAAGTTGGTACAGAAGAACTACCCGCAAGTTTCCTCAGTGATGCCATATTACAATGGCGATCGCGCATTCCCCAAAGTCTAGCAGCCAATAGTCTCAGCAGCGCTTCTGTGGAGGTTTACGGTACTCCCCGGCGGTTGGCGGTTCTCATCACAGGTCTACCGTCCCAGCAACCAGACCGGGAAGAGGAAATTAAGGGGCCTCCCGCCCAAGCTGCTTTTAAGGATGGTCAGCCTACAAAAGCTGCTATAGGTTTTGCTAAAAAGCAAGGTGTGGATATTGCAGCTTTGGAAATTCGCCCCACTGAGAAGGGGGATTTTGTCTTTGTTAAGAAAAGCATTCCCGGTCGTCCGGTGGCGGAAATTCTCACAGAACTAATTCCTGAGTGGATTTCGGGTTTGGAAGGAAAGCGGTTAATGCGCTGGGGTAATGGGGAGATGAAGTTTTCTCGCCCCATTCGTTGGCTAGTGGCTTTGTTAGATGATACGATTTTACCGATTGAATTGGTGAATGGATCAAAGACAATTACAAGCGATCGCATTACCTACGGTCATCGTGTCTTACATCCCGCAACTGTGACTATTCCTAACGCGACAGATTACGTCAAGACTTTAAGTGATGCTTTTGTCATCGTTGACCCGGAAGCACGAGCTAATATTATTCAAAGGGAAGTAGAAGCAGCAGCTGAGAAAGCCGGCGGATTTACAGTATTTTACCCCGATTTGTTAAAGGAAGTTACCAATCTTGTAGAATATCCTTCTGCCGTCGTCGGTAAATTTGAACCGGAATTTTTAGAGTTACCTACTGAGGTAATTACAGAAGTGATGGTGACACACCAGCGTTATTTTCCGGTATTTAAAGCGGCTGAAAGCAAAGAATTATTGCCTAATTTTATCACAGTTTCTAACGGCGATCCCACGAAAGCAGATATTATCGCTGTGGGAAATGAAAGGGTAATTCGTGCCAGATTAGCTGATGGCAAATTTTTCTACAAAGCTGATTTATCTAAACCTTTAGTTAGCTATTTACCACAGTTAGAAACAGTCACTTTTCAAGAAGAATTGGGTTCAGTTCGTGATAAAGTAGATAGAATAGTCACTATTGCCGATTACATTAGCCGACAATTAGAATTAGAGCCAAACAAACGCGAAAAAACCGAACGGGCGGCTTTATTATGTAAAGCTGATTTGGTTTCTCAAATGGTGTATGAATTCCCCGAATTGCAAGGCATTATGGGCGAAAAATATGCTTTAGCTAGTGGGGAAGATGCAGAAGTAGCCAGCGCCATTGTCCAACATTATTTACCCACAGGCGCAGGTGATATTTTACCGGAAACTCTCACGGGTCAAATTGTCGGTTTAGCCGATAGATTAGATACTTTAGTCAGCATCTTTGGCTTGGGTTTAATTCCCACAGGTTCCTCAGACCCCTTTGCATTACGTCGGGCGGCAAATGCGGTGGTTAATATTACTTGGTTTGCGAATTTGCCGATTAATTTAGAAAATTTATTAACGCAAATAGCCACAGATTTTGCGGCGAAATACAATAAAGAACAAGACAAATTAATTGCAGCTTTGCAAGAGTTTTTCTTACAACGGATTCGCACCTTACTACAAGACGAAAAGCAAATTGACTATGACCTAGTAAACGCCGTTTTGGGAGAGAATGACCCAGAGTATACAGAACGGGCGTTACAGGATTTGCTAGATGTCCGCGATCGCGCCTTATATCTGCAACAAATCCGCAAAGATGGTACTCTAGATAAAATCTACGAAACTGTCAACCGTTCCACCAGACTAGCCGCCCAAGGTGATTTAGACTTCCAGCAGCTAGAACCGACAAGTTTAATTCAGCCAGAACTATTCCAAAAGTCCTCTGAGCAAGCATTCTACAACGCCCTAGTAGAATTAGTCCCACAGACTCAAGTTGCTCAACAAACCCGCAATTATCAACTATTGATAGCAGCGTTGGCAAAAATCGCGCCCACCGTGGCTAGCTTCTTTGATGGTGAAGATAGCGTTTTAGTCATGGACCCCAATCCAGATATTAAACGCAACCGGCTACACTTACTCGGATTACTGCGGAATCATGCCCGTGTGTTGGCTGATTTTGGTGCTATTGTCAAAAATTTGTAGCCTAACGTCACAAAAAAGTGGTGTAATTTCTGCCAATAAGCGTTACTATAATGAGTGCTTAACCAGGGAACTCTGCTACAGTCTATGCCTAGAGCTTCAGTAATTGGATTGGGAAAGTCCGGTGTTGCTACGGCGAGATTGTTGAAACGGGAAGGTTGGGAGGTAGTGCTAAGTGATAGTAACTCCTCCCCTAGCCTCCTGAAACAACAACAAGAACTCGCGACTGAACAAATCACTGTGAAATTGGGGCATTCTCTTGATTTAGATGGCACTGATTTATCTGATTTAATTGTCGTCAGTCCTGGGGTTCCTTGGGATATTCCCGTGTTAGTCAAGGCGCGAGAATTAGGCATTGAAACTATTGGGGAAATGGAACTGGCTTGGCGATATTTACAAGCTTCCCCCTGGTTAGGCATTACTGGCACGAATGGTAAAACTACGACGACCGCCTTGATTGCCGCCATATTTCAAGCCGCCGGATTAAATGCTCCCGCCTGTGGTAATATTGGTTATGCTGCCTGTGAAGTTGCGCTATCTGAAAAACTTCCAGATTGGGTAATTGCAGAAATTAGCAGTTATCAAGTAGAATCTTCAGTCACTCTTGCCCCCCGCATCGGCATTTGGACGACTTTTACACCAGACCATCTCGCCCGCCACAAGACTTTAGAAAATTACTACAATATCAAAGCCAAGTTATTAAGTCAGTCCCAGTTTCAAGTATTTAATGGTGATGACCCTTATTTACATAAAATGGGTATTAGTCATTGGCCAGATGCTTATTGGACAAGTGTTAAAGGTGAAGATTTTTTAATTAGTGAACAAGGTTTTTATATTAAAGATGGTTGGGTGATAGAAAAGTTAAAACCCACCTCGAAACCAGAAAGAGTAATCTCAGCCTCGGCTTTGCGAATGGTAGGAGAACATAACCTGCAAAATCTCTTAATGGCTGTTGCATCTGCGCGGTTAGCAGGAATTACACCTGATGCTATTGATACTGCAATTCGCAAATTTTCTGGTGTTCCCCATCGTTTAGAACATATTTGCACTTGGGACGGGATTGATTTTATTAACGACAGCAAAGCCACTAATTATGATGCGGCTGAAGTCGGGTTAGTCTCTGTGAATAGTCCGGCGATTTTGATTGCTGGTGGTGAAGCTAAACCGGGTGATGATACGGCTTGGTTAGCTAAAATTCAAGCTAAAGCGGCGGCGGTGTTATTAATTGGTAGTGCCGCGCCAGCATTTGCTCAACGTCTGCAAGAGGTGGGTTATACTCATTACGAAATTGTGGAAACAATGCAGAAGGCTGTTTCTCGGTCAGCAGAATTAGCGAAAGAATATCAAGCCTCTGTGGTGTTGTTGTCTCCGGCTTGTGCAAGTTTTGACCAGTACCCGAATTTTGAGGCTAGGGGTGATGATTTTCGGAATTTGTGTCTGGCTTGGGTGGGATGAAATATGAAAGGTTCACGCATCAGCGCAAAAGTCGCAACGGAAGAGGTTTTTTAGCGAGGGGTGATACATACAGCATTTCCCATCTGGTAACGATGTTCTTATCTGTGGTCGAAGAATTCTTTGCTGTACCTCATTCAACACTTTTCATATGTGTCCTATTAGTGTCCGTACCAGTCGTTCAACTCATGCCTTAGAAACAGGTGTGGCCAAGCTTTGGCTGCTATTAATCGGTGTAAATCAATACCAAGATAACCAAATTCCTTGTTTGCGTTACTCAGCCGGAGATTGTCAAGGTTTAGCCGCAGCGTTAAATGCAGCTACTCTGGCTTTCCCCCAACGGGAGGTGATGATTCATCATGATTTTGCCCAGTCGCCACCTCTTTTAGAAAATGTCCGCGCCAGTGTGAAAAAAATTACAGCTGCAACTCAACCCATTGACACCGTTTTATTTTATTTTTCTGGTCATGGGTTGCTAGATGCGTCGAGTCAGCAGGTGGTGTTATGTCTGCAAGATACTCAAAAAGATAATTTGGTCAATACTGGTTTGCGGTTGCAGGAATTGTTGCAATTATTAGAAGACTGTCCGGCTGGGCAACAATTGGTGTGGCTGGATGCTTGTCATAGTGGTGATTTGACCTTGTTGGGTGCTAGGGGAGAAGCAGAACTCAACCCGACTCAAGAATTAGTGGAAGTTTTACGCCAACGTGCTGCGAAGAGAAAGGGATTCTATGCTTTATTATCATGCGATCGCGGTCAAAAATCTTGGGAATTTCCGCAATTAGGACACGGAGTATTTACCTATTATCTCATCCGGGGACTGCGAGGAGAAGCTGCTGATGCCCAAGGAGTTATCGAAGCAGATGGACTTTACAGATATGTTTATCACCAAACACTGACATATATAGATAAGGCGAATCAACAGTTACGGGTAATTAATCATCTGAAAAAAGGGCGTGGCGAAACTTCCATTCATTCCGAATATCCCTCACAAACACCAAAGCGCATTGTGGAAGGAGTCGGCGAGGCGATTTTAGGACTCAAACCTCATAGTAAAGGGTCTGTAGAACATCCGCGTCAAGCATTAATTTTAGGAGAATTTCCCCAAAGTCCGAATGCATTGGCTTTGAATAAAATCCTCAGTACGGTTGGTGGTTTTCAGTCAAGTTATTGGACTGTGGGCGAAAATACTACTGGTTCCGATGTGCGAAAAGCTATACAAAAGTGTTTGTTGTCGGCTTCTTTTTCGGAGTCACCCCAGGAATCGACTCGTTTAGAAGCACCTGCAACTGTCTTTTTATATCTGCGGGGACATTTGCAAGAAACAGCACAAGGCGAAGGTGTATTTATACTATCCGATAATGTTGTAATTCATCGTTCTTGGTTGAGAAAACAATTGCGGCGGTGTCAATCACAACAAATTATTATTTTAGATTGTCCTGTAGGGGAAATATCTGTGCGTGATTGGGTAGAAGAATTGCAATTAGGATTAGATACGGGACAATGTTTAATTGCTTGTGCTGCAACAAATGAAAAATTCGCTTCTACTTTCATAGAAACGCTGAGTCAAGCTATGCAGCCATCTGGGTTAACCGCAGCCGAGTTGATTACTCAATTACAAGTTGAATTATCAGCTACCAAGATGCAATTATATTTCTGGTTATCTGGTTCTCAAGGGATTATTGAAATTCTAACAGAACCAACTTTGTTTATCAATGATAGTTCCCCAGAAAATGTTGAGGATATACCTGATGATTTGAGTTCAGATGTAGGTATAGATTATACTCAACTGCGGGATTTACTTGCAGCTGGCAGATGGTTGGAGGCGGATAAAGAAACCACCAATCTGATGTTGCAGGTAGTAGGGAGGAAAGAACAAGGAAACCTGGATTTAAAGAGTTTAGAAAAGTTTTCTTGTCTTGATTTATCTACTATCGATACTCTCTGGGTGAAGTATAGTGGTGGACGGTTTGGGTTTAGTGTACAGCAGCGTATTTGGCAGAGTTTAAAAGGTAATTCGGTGGCTGACCCTGTAATGGGGTTGATGATTGGTAATGAGAAGATGGCGGCGGCGGAAACTTGCATTGATTTTGCTAATCGTGTGGGGTGGCGTTTGCAAGATGCTTGGGTTGATTATGAACATCTGAATTGGAATGAGGATGCACCTGTGGGATGTCTACCTTATTGTGGTTTTTTGGAACAGGTTTGGCGGGTAAAGGTTTTTGGTGTGTGGGAATGGCATAGTGCGATCGCTACAGCTTCTTGGTGGCAATTGTGTGTTAGTCTGTTATCTCGTGTGGAGGTTTGTGTCACGCAGAGGCGCAGAGGCGCGGAGAGTTAAAGTTGAGATTATTTTTGGTAAAGTGGTAATAAACATTCAGAGGTATCACTTTGATGAAAGTCCTGCATGGAACTTGGATACCAGATGCTTCTACTGATTTTATTCAGTCGGGGTGTTTTTGTTTTTGGGTGGAAACTCCTGTTAGTCAGAAAAACCGCAGTCGTAGCGAAGGTATTCATCCGGGACATTTAGCCAAGGCGGAATTATCTAATTTTTTAACTCAGGAGTTGGGAATTAAAGCCACAGCGTCTCAGTTAAATCAGTTGATATCCCCGAAATATTTTGCCCTGCCAACTACGAATAATCAGCCTTTACCTTCGCCGGAGTTAATTAAGTATTTGGAAGTGGAAATTCCTGAAGATTATGAGGAGTTTCAATATTGGCAGGTGGATTGCTATGAGACGGTAATCTATACTAAGGCTGAAAAAGCAATCAATGTAATTAAATTTCTCAATGATATTCATTTTTTAGCACTATATAATGCTGGGGATGTTCAACTTGGTTCTGATTTGCTGTTTTGGTATCACTACACTCAAGCTTTTAAAGAAGTAATTTTAAAAGACCAATATATTCCAGCCCTGAAATATCGGCAGTTAGCAGCCGCAACAACGAAGAAAAAAGGCAAACAACCAGCTTCCCAGCCTTTTGAAATTTACGCCCATTGGGAAATTATTTCTGAACCATACGAAACAAATATTCAAAAATATATTGACTATATGCCACTGATTTGTGTGGCAGGGGCGGCAAAATCAAGTGATAAAATTGAGTTCTTTAATCAGGAAACTTTATTGCGTCACTTTTCTGAGTCTGTACTTAATAATTTAGTTACGCATACACCTTCGACAGCAGCCTTTGATAAGCAAATTGCAGATTCTTTAATTGACTATTGCCTTTATCCCCAACGTCATAACCCACTCACAACCAATACTGCTTTAGAAGAATACAAACAATGGCAAGCTTGGAAAAGCAAAATTACCCGCACTCAATCAGATTCACCTTTTTACCTTTGCTTTCAACTGCATTCCCCAACTAGCGAAAAAATAGACAATTGGCAGATGCAATTTTTAGTAGCCAGCAAACAAGACCCTTCTTTGAAGTTGGATTTGACTGATTACTGGACAATGAATAAAACAGCTAAAACTGCTGTACAGAAGAATTTTGGCAAAAACTTTGAAACTAACTTGCTGCTAAATCTCGGTTATGCAGCGCGAATGTATCCTCAACTATGGCAAGGGTTAGAAACAGACCAGCCCACAGGAATGCAACTGACTTTAGATGCGGCTTTTGATTTTCTCAAAGAAAGTGCTTGGTTGTTAGAAGATGCAGGTTTTAAAGTCATTGTACCTGCTTGGTACACCCCTGCTGGTCGCCGTCGTGCTAAAGTTCGCCTCAAAGCATCAGGGAAAAAACTCGCCCCCACGAAAGGGGAAACAAAAAGCTATTTTGGTTTAGATTCCCTGGTAGAGTATCAATATGAATTAGCCATTGGGGAACAAGCTGTGACTCCCCAAGAATGGGAACAATTAATTAATGCGAAATCTCCCCTAGTGCATTTTCGTGGTCAATGGATGGAATTAGACCGGGATAAAATGCAACAATTACTGGAATTTTGGGAGTCTCACGGCGATGAACAACCCCAGATGAATTTGTTGGAGTTTTTACAACGTAGTGCCGAAGTTGGGGAAGAGTGGGAAATTGAACATGACGAAGTGCTATCGGAGATGATAGCGAAGCTGCAAGATAAAAGCCAATTGGAACCAATTTCTGAACAACTAAATCTGCAAGGCACTTTACGCGAGTACCAAAAACGGGGTGTGGCTTGGTTGGAATATCTAGAACGCTTGGGTTTAAATGGCTGTTTAGCAGATGATATGGGTTTGGGTAAGTCGGTACAGGTAATTGCTAGACTTGTGCAGGAAAAGGATGCCGTGGAGTCTGTCTTACCTACTTTATTAATTGCGCCTACTTCCGTTGTGGGGAATTGGCAGAAGGAAATTGCTAAGTTTGCACCCCATTTAAAAAGTATGGTGCATCATGGTAGCGATCGCCTCCAAAATTCTCCAGAATTCAAAGCCGCTTGTCAACAACATGATGTAATTATTACTTCCTTCACTCTAGCCCGGAAGGATGAAAAGCTGTTCAATAGTGTGGAATGGCAACGTCTGGTGTTAGATGAGGCGCAAAATATCAAAAATCCCAAAGCCGCACAAACCAAAGCTATTCTCAAACTCTCAGCCAAACACCGACTCGCATTAACGGGAACTCCTGTAGAAAACAGACTGCTAGATTTGTGGTCAATTTTTAATTTTCTCAATCCTGGTTATTTGGGTAAAGAAGCCCAGTTTCGCAAGTCTTTTGAAGTTCCCATTCAAAAAGATAATGACCGAGTGAAATCAACCACTCTGAAAAAATTGGTAGAACCGCTAATTTTACGCCGGGTGAAAACTGACCAATCAATTATTAATGATTTGCCGGATAAAGTTGAACAAAAACTTTACACGAATTTAACGAAAGAACAGGCATCACTGTATGAAGTGGTGGTGAAAGATGTCGAAGAAAAGCTGCAAAAAGCAGAAGGGATTCAACGCAAGGGATTGATACTTTCAACTTTGCTGAAATTAAAACAAATTTGTAACCATCCAGCCCAGTTCTTACAAGATAATAGCGTATTTTCCACCGAGCGATCGCACAAACTGAGTCGATTAGCCGAAATGGTCGATGAGGCAGTTGCTGAAGGTGAAAGTTTGCTGATATTTAGCCAATTTACAGATGTTTGCGAAAGTGTGGAAAAGTATCTTAAACATAGTCTGCACTGCAATACATACTACCTACATGGTGGCACAAGTCGCAAACGTCGGGAACAGATGATTACTGAATTTCAACACCCGGATACAGAAGCCTCTGTATTTATCCTTTCGCTGAAAGCTGGTGGTGTGGGTATTACTCTGACGAAAGCCAATCACGTTTTCCATTTTGACCGTTGGTGGAACCCAGCCGTTGAGGATCAAGCAACTGACCGGGCTTTTCGCATTGGGCAAAAAAAGAATGTGTTTGTGCATAAGTTTGTGACTATTGGGACTTTGGAGGAAAGAATTGACCAAATGATTGAAGATAAGAAAAAACTCTCTTCTTCTGTGGTTGGTAGTGATGAATCTTGGTTGACTGAGTTAAATAATGAGGCGTTTAAGCAATTGATAGCTTTGAATAAGAGTGCAATTTTGGAGTAAATTCAACATATAGCAATCCTAAATAAGAGATGAACACCTCTTTTTTTCCACCTCTGCGCTCTCTGCGTCTCTGTGGTTTGTTTATTTAAATAATTGATTTTTTAGAAGTCCCTTAATCCCTCATAGGGATTTTAATATTTTGTAAAGTGTAGCGAAAATAGTAGATAATAGTATCATAGGGTGATACTATTCAAATGAACCTTAACAGTAAACAGCAAAGCATACTTAATGCTATTTCTGAGAACCCTGTTAGAGCCAATATTCCTTGGAAAGATATCGAGTCCATGCTAATTGCACTTGGAGCAGAGGTATCAGAAGGGAAAGGATCACGGGTAAGATTTGCTCTTAATGGCATAAGAGCAACGTTTCATAGACCTCATCCTGAAAAAGAAACTGACAAGGGTGCAGTTAAATCGGTGCGGCGATTTTTAATGGAAGCGGAAATAGTAAAAAATGATGAAGTATAAAGGATACGAAGCGCTCGTAGAATTTGATGATGAAGCTGAAATTTTTCACGGTGAAATAGTTAATATCCGAGATGTAGTAACATTTCAGGGTGATAACGTGAAAGATTTAAAACAAGCTTTTGAAGATTCAATTGAGGATTATCTTGATTTTTGTAGAGAACGTGGTGAGGAACCTGAAAAACCGTTTTCTGGCAAATTTGTAGTTAGAATTAAACCCGAATTACATAAAGCAATTTCCATAAAAGCCAGAAAAGAAGGTAAAAGCCTGAATTCTTTGGTAGAAAATGCTTTATCTCAATTTGCGACCTAACTGAAGTTTAGACTAAACTATATTATCAGAGGTTTATTTTATGGCTAAATTTACGCGAACTTGGTGGGGCGATCGCTTTATCCAAGCATTAGAAGAATTCACCGATGATAGCCGACTCCAGCGCGGACGGTCTTATGCCCGTGGGGGTAAAGTATTAAACTTTGAAATTGACAAAAATCACATTACGGCTCAAGTTAAAGGTTCAATTAATCCCTATTTTGGAGTTTATAAGGAACCAACTTATAATATCTCAATTGAAATTAAACCCATTGACAAAACAAGCTGGAATGAAGCTATTCAAAAGCTTTCTTCTAAGGCTAGTATAGTTTCTCGACTGCTATTAAATGAAGTTCCTGAAAATATAGAGGATAACTTTTCTCATTTGGGATTAAATTTATTGCCCCACAGTAGCAAGGATTTCATAAGTACGAGATGTTCTTGTCCAGATTATGCCAATCCCTGTAAGCATATAGCCGGCGTTTATTATTTAGTAGCTTCCCAATTGGATAAAAACCCATTCTTGTTATTTGAATTACGGGGTTTATCTAAAGCCGAACTGCAAACAAAATTAGCAAATTCACCATTAGGTAAAATACTATCAGAAGCATTAAACTCTCAAGAAGTTACTCCAGAAACTGCTACATCCTTTTACACAAAACTAGAACAACAATCTATTGACCAAAAGCCCTCTCCTAGAGAATTTTGGTTAGGCACAAAACGCTTACCATCAACCATAGAAGTTCCTAATCAAAGTAGTGTATCAGCAATTTTGGTGAAGAAACAAGGAGATTTTCCAGCTTTTTGGTCAAAAGATAATTCTTTTATTGCCACAATGGAGGAGTTTTATCAACGCGTCAAAACAAAAAACCAGAAAATGATTTAAGTTTTTTTAATTATATTGCTAATGCCCGCTTTTGTAATTGTAGCTCAAAGCGATCGCCTGGCTGCGGTTCCATTACTCGTGTAGTCAGATTATTCTGATTTAATAACGAACTAAACTCCTCTACAGTTCCTTCAACCTTCAAGAATTTCGTCAGCAAACCTTCAAAAACTACATCTCCACCAGCAGCCGTAGGTAGCATAACTTGCGGCTTTAACCACTGTGCAACTTGCAATGCACTATTTCTACCTTTAATAATTGGCAAACCTAAAGGTAATACAATATCAACAATGGGCGTAATCACTACATCAACTGGGGCAAACTTTTTGACATCTGGGGAATGAGACCCATGAGGCTCATAGTAAAGGGTTAAACCACTGGATACTTCTTTGAACAAATAACCATTTTCTACCAGATTATAACCCACTGTAGACCCAGGAAGCGCTGTGATTTCCACCTGCTCATTCAAGTTAAAACTCTCACCATGAGCTAAGGATGTGACAGAAGTATAACCCAAACCCTGTAATAATTTTGCCGCATTGGGAGAACCCACCACTTTAATTTGGTGGTCAAGCTGGTTCAGAGTTTCTGGATGAGCATGATCTTCCAAACCTTGAGACAGCAAAAGCAAATCAATATTCTCTGGTATGGGGTGTTCTTGTAGCCGAGAACCTTTGAAAAACCAATCCAAATTGCCAAAAGTTAAGGAACCAACCAGCCAAGGGTCAAGTAGTATACGTTGGTTGCCGATTTCCAGTAGCCAACTATTGCTGTCTAACCAAGTTAAGTACATAACCAAATTAAAAATAACATCTACCTTTATTATGGATGGGTTTCTCTCTCGTTTCCAGTTTATGCGAGTCTGTGAGACGAAAACCTACATTCAAGACCGTAGTTGCGCCACCATATTTGCCGGATTCCAATAAGCGCGAGTTGTTTGAATCTTGCCGGCGGCGTTAATCTCAAAAATAGTAATTCCCTCAAAAATAACTGACTTACCTCTCTTACTCACACCGTGCATCGTCCACTTCACCGCCGCCTCATTACCAGCAACGAAGATATGCTCAGTTTTTGGTTCCAATTTGTCAAAAAATGCTTGTAACTGCCCAATAAACTCGCGAAATCCCTCATGCACCTTTGCAGGTGGTTCACCAACTGGGTCATGACTAATGGCATCTTCAGCAAAATTCTCCACCCAGCCTTCTGGATTCATGGCTGCAATGTTAGCAAAATAAGCGGATACAATTGTTTCAATGGATTCGTGTGACATGATGCAATTCTTTTAGTAATAGGTCAAACAATTTTGGATTTTGGTTCGACCCACAGATAAATCTGGGGGCTTGTACCATTCAGGAACTATTGGTCACAAACAGTTATTAATTATACAGCCAATTAATACAAGCACATAAATTTTCTACATTAGACAAATACTCGAACGTGGAACGGAAACTACTGAGAGTAAGTAGAGTCTTAGAAAGAGTATGTCCTAGAAGTGATTCTGGGAATCCCACGCCTTCAAAAGGTGTGAGAATGTGAAAATGTGAAAGATAGTTTCGGAGAAAAACGTGAAAAAAGCTGTTCTTGCCAAAATACTCATTTCATCACTCAGTTGCTTAACTGTATTTGTCCCCAGTCAAGCTTCTGCTCAGTTTTTACCACAACCCTGGGTTTCTGTGGGGGGGAAAGATGGCGATGTTACCTACGCTGTAGGAGTTAGAGCTTTCGATTTGGGGGTTGAGGTAGGAAGTGGACCTGATGGTGCTGTGGGAGCAGATGTTTTGAAATTTCTGAGTTTACCAGTGATTTCACCTTATGTAGGACTTGGTTGGTATTCGGAAGATAAGGGGGTTGCTTTTTCTGGTGGTGTTCAGGTAGGTGCTACAGATAACGTTTTTATGGGTGCTGGTTATAATTCTGTTCGAGGTTTCAACGGACAATTAGGGATAAAGTTTTAATTTTTGCAGTTACTAATTTAACAAGTAAGCAATACCTCATTTCGTCTTTTTAGGCTAAGTGAGGTATTTTGCTTTTCGGTATAAATATCTTTTAAACTGTTGACTTTATTTTTTTTACACAAATGTTTCTTAAGGTAGTAGTATAGGCAGTGCAGACTAATTTCATTAATGAAAAAACATGAGTTTACTATATAGTTAGTGTCTCATGACCAGCTACTACTCATCTTTGCAGTACACTGATAATTTTATTTACTTAACAGGAATATCTTTATGGAGCCAGGATTAAGGTTACTCACTCAATTGGTGATTGAGTTTACACCTGTGATTGTCACCCTCATCCAAAAGCGAACTGAAGAAAGTCTGACTACAAACAATTTTCAATTTCCTCAAGTAATTCAAGAATTTATCCAAACTGTAAATTTACCTCTGCCAAAAGATGGTACGATTGCAGGATTTGAACAACAAAAAATTCTGCAACAAGAATTAGCTATTTATCAACGTGCAACACAGTTAAAAATAGCAACGCAAGCACGAGAAACATCTCTAAAATTGCCAGAAGTTGCCAAAATTTTTGATAGCTGGCCTTTAAGGCTATATCCTTCCCAAATTTTAGATTCTGGGACTAATTATCAACGTAAACCTCTGAAAATTTTTCTGGCTCCTCCACAAATTAAGTTTGACGAATTTGACCAGACCAATCAGGAAAGTGTGGAAATTGAGCTAACTTTGGCTGAGGGTTTACGAGAGTTTCTGCACAAACATTATGCACTCCACAGTCCCATTCGACCCACGGAACTTTTAGCAGGGGCTTGGGATAGTAAACGGTTTCATAGTGAATCTAGTATCAAGGCTTTGTTTGGAATGTTAAAAACAGAGCCGATTTTGATTTTAGAATCAGAGCATGATGGCGATTATCTAAATTTCAGAATTGCCTATTGGGGATTAGGTCAGGAAACCTATTACTATAAAACAATTTTTCGTCTCCCTTATCGCGAAATTTTGGAGGAATCTGCCAAAAGCCGGGCTTTGGAATGGAGAAAAATCAGGAATGATCTGCTATTAATGGGGGAAGATATCGCCGAAATAAATCATTTAGGCAGAGATAATGTGTTTAATTTGGCAATTTTAGAAAAGGCGGAAAAATGGCAGAATAAAGGTATTGATATTACTCAATTATCCTTAAAATATCAAGTTAATCATCAGGATTTGCAAAAACTTTCCCAGGTGTTAATTAACTGTCATTGTTTAGTTACTGCCTGGGTAGCTGATGCTTATCACCTTGTTGACTATGATGTGCCGCCGTTATTACCAGAGGTGCTGCCTAGTTTACTCAAAGATACTTTTAAATTAGCATCTGTACAGGAACTTTTGCGGGTATATGCTACAGGCTACCAAGAAGTTTACCAAGCTTTAGAAGATGAGCGTTGTTACTGGGTTCCTGAGTTAGCTTTGCAATTAGCCCAAAGTTTATCTCATTTACCTGATTCCTCTTGGGCGCAGTCACAGGTTGATTACTCTATAAACACATGGTTGGAATTACGTCAAGTGTCCCGACAGGATTTGATTAATCCTTTAGAGGCGATGCAATCAGCCATCAAGATAGAAGACAAAGCTTACCTAGAAAAGTTAAAAACCTATTTTATCGCAGTAGGCCATAGTGAAAGCATTTCAGATGTAGACCAGCTTTTAGATAAAATCGCTCATCTCCAGCAGAAACTTACCCTAGCATCCCCATATCTGGGTTATACCCTAACTGCACATTCGGGGAAAGTTGCATCTGTGGCTATTAGTTCAGATGGACAGGTTTTAGTCAGTGGCGGTGCTGACAAAACTATCCAGATATGGAATCTACAGACTGGTAAACAAATTCGCACCTTCACAGGTAATAAAGGCGAAATTTCATCTGTTGCGATTAGTCCTGATAGTAAATTCCTGGCGGTTGGTAGTTCTGAACATCCCAGAAGTAATGTCAAAGTCTGGGACTTAAAAACGGGTAAACTACTGCATACGCTCCTCGGACATCAAAAACCTGTCAATGTAGTCGCCATTAGTCCAGATGGGCAGATGATCGCTAGTGGAAGTAATAAAATCAAAATCTGGAATTTATATACAGGCGAACGCATTTGTACTCTTTGGCATTCCTTTACTGTTCATGCTGTGGCCATTAGCGGCGATGGTACAATCCTCGCTAGTGGGAGTGCTGATAGCAAAATTAGACTATGGAACCCACGCACAGGTGATCCGTTACGCACTCTTGTTGGTCACTCAGATGAGGTAAAATCAATTGCCATGAGTCCTGATGGAGAACTCCTTTTTAGTGGTAGTGCGGACACAACGATTAAAATTTGGCATTTAATCTCAGGTAAGCTTCTGCATACATTCAGTAGTCACTCAGATGAGGTGACATCATTAGCCATAAGTCCAGATGGCAAAACCCTCTTCAGTGGTAGTGCTGACAACACGATCAAAATTTGGCAACTTTCTACAGGTGAAGTTCTGCAAACCCTAACTGGACATTCAGAAACTGTAAATACTATTTCTTTGAGTCCAGATGGTAAGTTACTCGCTAGTGGTAGTGCTGATAAAACTATTAAAATTTGGCAACTTTCTACAGGTGATTAGGGACTTCCAAATAAAAAAACTTAAATGCAGAAGTTCACCCTGGCTTGACCCTGTGGATAAACCTGTCCCTCTCCTTACTAAGCTACGGTGTACACACAAGTCTTATCAAGTTGCCTCATCACGTTTTGATCCCCCCTAGCCCCCCTTGAGAAGGGGGGAAATTTTCTTAAAGTCCCCCTTTTTAAGGGGGATTTAGGGGGATCAGATCACTTGTGTGT
The DNA here is from genome assembly GCA_007692755.1 of Nodularia sp. (in: cyanobacteria). GTDB lineage: Bacteria > Cyanobacteriota > Cyanobacteriia > Cyanobacteriales > Nostocaceae > Nodularia. The sequence goes on from REBL01000165.1 coordinate 18,030, forward strand.
ACACGGTAGCCTTACTAAGAGAGAAACAGGTTTTGCGTAGCAGAACCAGGGTGAGGTTCAATGACTGTAGGAAACATTATTCTTTCCGTTCTGGATAATCATCAGAAGACATGGGATTTAATTCCCAACGAGAATCATCACGCTCCTCTAAAATATCGTGGGTGTGGAGAAAAGTGTTGTCATTCATTGGTAATCCTACTGCTTCACCTAAATCGTCAGTCACATTTTGGTCAGGAGTGGGAGCAGTACCACCCACAGCTTCATCTCCTACTGCATCCTCTACTTGCCAATAAGCATCAACATCACCACCAGTAATTTCCGGGCTGGTATGTGTATACTCGCGGTTTCTTTGCCTAAGCGATCGCCCACCAATATTATACCCCGGCATCTCCTTGACACCAGTACCGTAGGATTCAGTAATTTCCGGCCCTAAATCATCAGGATTAATTTCTTGATTATGATTATTTTCTACCATAAATAACATTACATTTATTTACTTATTGATCGTAACGTTGCCACAGCAAAATTCTGTCTCACCAAAGATGTATTACTTTAGTCATAAAAAATATATCCCCTGAGAACGAAGATAAAATACTTGTTAGCTCATAATCTGGTAAATATAAATTCAAAGTCAAGCCACTTGTAGTAGTTGAGCCTATCTATATAGTTATGAGTTAAGAGTCATTGAGCCACAGAAATATTCCATGAGTAACTTCTGCTCATAACTATTTTTTTAAACTCAAAATTTAAATACTGCTTTTTGGCAATGTGATTCATTAAAACCAAGCATCGATTTGGATTCGCGGAGGTCGAAAATGGAATATACAGAATTTATCACCCATGTCCAAAGCCTAGCTCAATCAAATGCTCGTGAAGAGGCAGAACGCGCCACCCGTGCTACTTTAGAAACTTTAAAAGAGCGTGTCCCCGGCGATGAAGCTAACGACTTGGCAACACAATTACCACAAGAATTAGGTCAGTGTTTGCAAGGGAGAGAAGGAGAAACTAGCGAATCTTTTAACCTGCAAGAATTTATTAGCCGTGTTAGTCAAAGAGAAAATATAGAACCGACAACAACCGCAATTCATGTCCGGGCTGTGTTTGCAGTCTTACAAAACGCTATCAATCCTGAAAAATTTGCCAAGTTTCATACTTATTTTTCTCATGATTACGAAGAACTGTTTACAACATCGCCAAGCAGTGAAGTTCCAGCCATGTAAGCGGCAATTAAAAGTAAGCATCTAGTATTTGATTAAGTTCTAACAATAAGGAAAATTAATGACAAATTATCACAATCATTCCGGTAATAAAAAAGTTGCTATCCTCATTGAAAATGGAGTTGAGGATATAGAATTTACTATCCCTTGTAATGGTTTAAAACAAGCGGGAATGGAGGTAGTCGTCCTTGGTTCACGCATGAATGAGAAATATAAGGGTAAACGAGGTAAAGTTTCCGTACAACCTGACGCTACCACCACAGAAGCCATTGCTGCGGAATTTGATGCAGTAGTAATTCCTGGTGGTATGGCTCCCGACAAAATGCGGCGTAACCCCAACACAGTCCGCTTCGTACAAGAAGCCATGCAACAAGGAAAATGGATAGCTGCTGTATGTCACGGGCCACAACTTTTAATTGAAGGTGATTTGCTCAAAGGTATAAAAGCCACTGGCTTTAGTGCTATCCGCAAAGACATGATCAATGCAGGTGCTAATTATCTCGATCAGCCGTTAGTGGTAGATAAAAATTTAATTACCTCTCGCGAACCAGGAGACTTAGCGATTTTTACCACAGCCCTTCTCAGTCGTCTGGGTTACGGTGGTAAAGATGCTGCACTTCCAGACGAGAAAGACACCAGCGCTGAGTGGTGGAAACTGGCTGATGCTTGGGGTGGTTCGACCAAAGGTGAAATCACTAGAGGCTTGAATACAGCGCTGAGTGGGGAGCGTTATTCAATGGAAGCCTTGGAACAGTACGCCGAAAAAGAATCAGATCCTCAAGTGCGATCGCTCTTTCAAGAGATGATTAGTCATAGACAGCGCCACATTCAGAAATTGGAAACCTATCTCGACAGGCTCGGTGAAAAACCTTCTCTAGTGGCAAATATCGCCAATCAATACGCCAAAGTCAAAAGTGCCTTCACTGGTAGCGACGACATCTATCAGTTACGCTGCGCCTTGGGAGATGTGCAAACAGGTATAGGCGATATTGGCAATTTGTGTGCTATGTACACCGACCCAGTAGCCACCGCGATTTTTAAAGAAATTTACCACGATTTGCTGAAATACGAACAGGGATTAGCCGAGCTATATCGGGGACGCATAGGCACTGAAGTTAAAGCTCCCAAGCCGACCACAGGCGCGGCTGTGTAGATTTTAGGGCTGGGGATTGGGGCTAGGGACTGAGGACTGAAAAAACAAATCTAGTTCTGTATGTACCGCAATCTTTATCCCTTGCTTGCTTCCCACTTCCCTAATTCTTCCTACTCAGCATTTAGCACTTTACTTATGAACCAACCCATAAAAGTTGAAAAGACAGTAACCATTAATAAACCAGCCGATGAACTGTACCGCTTTTGGCACAACTTTGAGAATCTGCCCACATTTATGAAGCATCTCAAATTTGTGAAAGTGTATAACGAACAACGTTCTCACTGGGTGGCTAATGCTCCATTGGGGCAGAGTGTGAAATGGGATGCAGACATTCTAGAAGACCGAGAAAACGAGTTAATTTCTTGGGCTTCTGTAGCTGGGGCAGATGTTGAGAATTCTGGATTTGTCAGTTTTCAACCAGCCCCAGTGCATCGCGGTACGGAAGTGAAAGTTGTCCTCAAATATAACCCTCCGGCTGGGGCTTTAGGTGTGGCGATCGCCAAATTATTTGGGGAAGAACCAAAACAGCAAATTGGTGACGATTTACGCCGTTTCAAAATGTTGATGGAAACAGGCGAAATTGCCACAACTCAGGGACAACCAACCGGACAAAAATAGTTATCCAATTAGAATTGAGTGAGGATTTTTATGAACCGCGTATTTTCTTGGTTACAAAAGATGCTTTTGCGCCAGATGATCATAGTTTTTATGATCGGTGCTGCCTTTTTCTCATTCCAGATTTTTAACTACGGTAATAATATGATGTTGGCGAAAGCTGACACCGTAAAAACTCCAGAAGGCATTTATTACAAAGGTACGCCCGATAATAATGCCTCCATTAGAAACGATGGACAGGTTAATAATGCTCAGAAGAATCTCAAAGAAACTGCTGAGAATGTTCGAGAAAAGCTCAACCTAGATCAACCAACTCCTAGAGCCACAAAAGAATTTTTAGATTCAGTCCAAAACCAAGTTGAAGATACCGTAGAGCCAATTACAGGCAGTCAACATGGATATTATCAACAAAATAGACCAGAAACCAACAAGAGATAAAACAAAATCTTTTTTCTTTGTGTCCTCTGTGGTTTACAAAAACCTCAAAACTCCCATAAAACCACTAGAGGATACTTATAAATAAGGATAAATCACCATGAAAGCAGTTTGCTGGCAAGGAGCAAACAATGTGCGGGTAGAAACAGTACCTGATCCCAAAATTATCAACCCGCGTGATGCCATTGTCAAAATTACTTCCACCGCCATTTGTGGTTCAGACTTGCATCTTTATAACGGCTATATTCCTGCAATGGAAAAAGGCGATATTCTGGGTCATGAATTCATGGGAGAAGTCGTTGAACTAGGGAATAAAGTCAAAAATCTGCAAATAGGCGATACCTGCGGTAGGCTACGCCAACGCGTCGTCGTCCCCTTCACCATTTCTTGCGGAGGCTGTCTATTTTGTCAACGGCAATTATGGTCATTGTGCGACAACTCCAACCCGAATGCTTGGATGGCAGAAAAGTTAATGGGCTACTCACCATCAGGTATATTTGGCTATTCTCACTTATTAGGTGGTTACGCTGGTGGTCAAGCCGAATATGCACGAGTACCCTTTGCCGATGTCGGCTTGTTCAAAGTACCCGATAATTTAACGGATGAACAAGTCTTGTTTTTAACAGACATCTTTCCCACAGGCTACATGGCCGCTGAGAACTGCGACATCAAACCCGGTGATACCGTTGCTGTGTGGGGTTGTGGCCCTGTAGGACAATTTGCCATTATTAGCGCTTATCTTCTAGGTGCAGAAAGAGTTATTGCTTGCGACCGCATTCCCGAACGCCTACAAATGGCTAAAGAATACGGCAAAGCCGAAGTTCTCAACTACGAAGACATAGAAGTTGGGGAAGCACTAACAGAAATGACCGGTGGACGTGGCCCCGATGCTTGCATAGACGCAGTAGGTATGGAAGCACACGGTACAGACTTTATGGCTTTTTACGACCAAGTAAAACAAACAGCACGCCTAGAAACAGACCGCCCCACCGCCCTCCGCCAAGTAATTTTGACTTGTAGTAAAGCTGGTAAAGTATCAATTCCCGGAGTTTACGGCGGCTTTATTGACAAAATGCCAATGGGTGCTGCTATGAACAAGGGACTGACTTTCAAAATGGGACAGACACACGTCCATAGGTATCTACAACCTTTACTAGAACATATTCAAAAGGGTGAAATCGATCCATCATTTGTGATCACCCACAGCCTACCTCTAGAACAAGCACCCCACGCCTACGAAATTTTCAAGCACAAGAAAGATAACTGCATCAAAGTTGTACTCAAACCATCAGGAAATTAATTTAATATGACTGACACAAGTGTTAAAAAAGTAGACTCTACCCATTCCCCCAAAGGTCAACTCGGTCAGAAATATCTAGCCTCTGGAAAATCAATTTCTATGCGTCTTTGGGAAGACGAACAACCAAGCGCAGACAAACAACCTACCTCCCGCGAATATGAAACAGTAGGCTATGCAATTAAAGGTCGGGCGGAATTGCACCTGGAAGGACAAATGATTTTATTAGAACCTGGAAGTTCCTGGGTAGTCCCAAAAGGGGCAAATCATACTTACAAAATCCTCGAACCATTTACCGCAGTTGAAGCCACCAGTCCCCCGGCTCAAATTCATGGACGAGATGAGAATTAAATCAGTCAACAGTTATCAGTTATCAAGACATAAGTGAGGTAACTTATATCTGACCTGTAGTTACAAATTCTGCCATGTTTTTCTATACCGCCAGCATGATGTAGATATCAGAATTGGCTAGTTTCCTAGAAAGTATCTGCAACACAAAAAAATCTCAATTAGTGCAATTGTATAGCACCCGCCAAGGATATTAGGACATAGGAAAAACCTAAAACCCAGTCACAGCGAGTCTATGAGTTTTGACTTTTGACTTTTGCTATAGATGCCATCCCACAACTAGGAACCCCAATGTTTTATCACAATAAAAAGTTACAATACTTCAAGCCACCAGAAAAGCCAGATGCAGTCTACGCGATGAAAATGCAAGAACTCATCGGTGGTACTTTTGGCGAAATGTCCGTGATGATGCAGTACCTGTTTCAAGGTTGGAACTGCCGAGGGCCAGCTAAATACAGAGATATGCTGCTAGATATCGGCACTGAAGAAATCGGTCACATTGAGATGCTAGCGACAATGATTGCCCATCTCCTCGATAAAGCCCCAGTTAAAGTCCAAGAAGAAGGTGCGAAAGATGCTGTAGTGGGTGCAGTCATGGGAGGTACTAACCCACGAGAGATGATTATGGCAGCAGCCATGAACCCCCAACACGCCATTGTTTCCGGTTTAGGTGCAATGCCGGCTGACAGCGTTGGTTTCCCTTGGAATGGTCGCTTTATCGTCGCTAGTGGCAACCTGATGGCAGATTTTCGCTCTAATCTCCATGCAGAATCTCAAGGACGTATGCAAGCTGTGCGACTTTATGAAATGTCCGATGATCCTGGGGTAAAAGATACCTTAAGCTTTATGATTGCTCGTGACACCATGCATCAAAACCAGTGGGAAGCAGCCATTGAGGATCTACAACAATCTGGACTAGAAAGTACCCCCGTTCCCAGTTCCTTCCCTCTAGAATTAGAAAAACGCGAAGTTGCTTATCAATTCTGGAATCACTCAGAAGGTAATGAAAGCGCCCAAGGTCGCTGGGCAAAAGGGCGTTCAATGGATGGGAAAGGTGAATTTGAGTATGTTGAACATCCCCAACCTCTAGGCCCAGAACCGCAACCACCACAGCCAGATCCAAAACTGCACGGTACACCCAAAAATCGGCAAACAGACGGTAATGGTTCCAGCGCCCCTCCCTTAGTTGACCGCATCAACATCAGTAGTTAATATTGGTACGAATTGAACATCTTCAATCCAGAATGTAGAGACGTTGTATGCAACGTCTCTACAAGGATTCACCGAAGACGCATATTTGAATTCAGTCGATGTCTATTGTCTTAGGGAGTGTTAAATTCCCGATTTTTCTACATTAGCCTTCAGAGAAGCAAAATGCTTACCACCTAACTCAATTTGCCCCTCAGCACATCCAGTTTTCAATCTTTCCACAAGGTACTCCAAATCATGTCCAATAAAATTAGTCCCATGATCTGGTTCTACTAGGCTGATTAAGGACATATTTGCCATCGGTTGATTTGCTAAACTAGAAATACCCAAAAAATTGAATACACCCGATTCATAAGTACCACAAGGAACAGAAGGGTTGTGTACTCCCACACAATATTCATGCGGTTTAAACCAATCAAATGCCGGATAGCCGTGAAAATGGACAATTGGCGCACCATCTTTAATTAAATCTGGTGTATATAAAGCCGCCGAGAGACTAATAGCCAGCATGACATAAATATCATAAGAAGGTTTGATATCTACCTGCTTTGTATGAATATCTTGAGGTAATTCCAAATATAATTTTTCTTTCAAACCAATTCTAATTACATCATTAGCAATATCCAAGTTAGTTTTATTTGACCCTGAACGAGCGCTAACGAGCCAAATATCCGGGATTTGCTGAAATACATTTTCTCCTTGTATTTTGGTTTTGAGATAACGTCTACCTTGTTCATTTTGACGAAGTTCATTGCTGCTAAAACCTTCAACAGGTAATAAGCTTTCCCATTCAGTTATATTTATTTCCTTAGCCCCAAAATATTGCGGTGGTTCAGCATAAGCCACAAAACCATAAGAAACGCCTGTTCTCCCGTTGACAATGACATTGACAATATCTCTGTGAGACTTCCTTTTAATTACTTCATTGAGTTTGAAGCCAGGAGGAAATAGACCTGTTGATGCCAGTTCTTGACCCAATTTTACTAATTTTTCAGCATAAGTGGATTTTTCTGGTTGATACTCTCCTATGTCAAATCGATTCAATAAAAGTGGAGAAATTGGCACAAAAACTTTTGGAATCAGTGATTTGAAAACAAACTCTTCCATCTCATCTTTTGGGAAAATTGAGTCTGAAAGATTCATATTTAAAATAGAAATCTTGTCAACAGCGACTCCAATGACAATTTCTGAAAAAGTCCTAACTAGAGTGTTTAAACCGATATTTATTTTTTGTTGATATGGTATTGACGGATTAATAAAATCATGGTCAATTTTAGTTAAAATTATTACCTGGGTATTAGTAGGATCTTCCACATATTTGGCTGCATGATTTTCAGCCCAACTACTAAATCTAGCAATATTTAATACCGAAACCTCTCGATTTTTCCGGACAAAACTAGAATAAAATTTGTACCCAGTTTCGGCGGCAAAAATACCCAGTTTTCTAAGCGCAGAGGGGGGATTTTCTACATCAATAACAGCATTAATTTCGGCTCTAACTCCCCTCACGGTAAAGACTTTTTTCTGGTTAATTATAGGCAATAATATGTCATAGGTAAACTCTGTGGTTGCTTGCTCCCAAGGAATGATTTTGACACCGTATTCCCTCAGAATATTTTCTAATTCTTGGCGAAATTGCAAAATTTCTGCATTTTTATAGTTATTAGGTAAAGGTTTAAATGTAACCATTAACTGTTGAGCCATCTTTTTAGGGTCAATAATAGGTGGCTTATATTCGACAGTGGTTTTACCCACAAATCCCCCAATTAAACGTCCAATAGTTTGCAAATTTAACCCCTGCATCAGAGGCATAACTTCAGTCTTTATAGTTATATCTCTCTCGCGGATAAAAGCCAAAACCTCTGTTTTGTAAGCCATGAGATTTGCCTGGATTTCTGGGGTGATTACACCCTTGGGAGAACGAATCTTGAGTTTGTCATTATCAACCCAAAGATAAACACCTTTTTCAGTCAGGGTGGTTACAAGTTCTGATGCCTTCATAATTTCAAAATTACCCAATTTAGTTTTGTCAGGTGGCTACTATTTTCCATTCGCTAAAACCATGATTTTTACGATGTAAAAAGTTACCACCTAATGATTATTTAAAATGCTGCAAAATGTCAGTAATTAAATCTGAAATATATCAGAATCGTCACCTTCTAAGTCCTCGACTAAACGCTTAGACAGTAATGCAATGGTGGGATAATGCCACATCAACATAGGAGAAAGTTTAAATCCCAAAAATTTTTCTGCTTTATTTGCCAGCATCATAGCCTGGACTGAATCCAAGCCGTAGCTATCTAAAGGTTCTGTCACGTCTATTTCATCTGTTTGAATATTCAACTGTTCAGCAATTTGAGAGACTAGCCAAGCTTCAATTTCTTCTACAGTATAAGATTGGATAGCAGTGGGGTTAGAATTAGGCTGGTTCATTTTTTACCTCTAAAGTAATAGTATCTAAATACTTAAAGTTAAACACTCGTTAACTTTTGCTCAATTTTGAACTGACAAACATGAAGAATATAAAGCATACAATTGTTTACCAGTTCCTCCATCGTATCGCGGCTGATTGAAGGTTCAGAAAAGACAAAATTTAACAGCATTTTTCCTTGGAAAGTCGCAGTATGACTCGTTAACATACCTGCATATAAAGACTGTGAGCTAGCAAAACTGATTTCTTCTAATTCAAATGGCCCATAATTTTTAGGTATGTTTATTTTACCAATATTGGATAGCAAAACTGTACCAGCTAATTGCTTAGGGTAAGCTAAACAAAAATTTATCATATGCCGGGATACCAATATCATTTTAAAGATATCGCCGCGCTTAATACTGGTTTCAAGAGTTTGCTTTACCTCCCTAGCTAATTCCCAGAAATTTTTATTTGTTTGAATGGTATGAAATCCAATAATAGATGAAACTAAAACAGCCATATGATGCTCATTGAATTTAGTCGCTAACCGTTTTCTCAAATCAATAGCTGTTAGACAACTCATGCGGATTTCTTGTCGCTTACTTTTCTTAATTTTGCTCGCTACGGCAAACATCATTGCAGCGCATAAAGCACTATTTACTGTTGTCTTTTCTTGGCGACAACGATGAACTAACTGTTGGGTCATCTCTTCGTCAAGCTGTCTATGAATAATATCACAACGACGTTGAACAATGGGTGCATACTTTTCAAAACCTAATGTTTCTGGACGATACAACAGTTTTTGAACCGATATTCTTAAAAGAAACAGTATGCTAACTATCTTACCTTTTAACCCTTTTGTCAGCGAGGGTAATAACTCTTCTATCGGTGGAAGTGGGAACAAGCTCACAACTGAATCACTTAAGTTGCCCGATACAATTTGCTGACAATAAGTCAAGATTTCTGACTGAAGTCGGATAGATGATAGTCCATCTCCAACCGCATGGTGTCCTGTTGTAATTAGGTAATTGACATGGTTGTCGCTCTGGATATGAACAAGCACTGCTCGTAGCAGACATTTACTGGTATCAATTTCCTGGTTCATCTCTTCGCGAACAACTTCTTGCCACTGCTCATCGTCAAACTTTTTCACAACACGCAAAGGAATCTTTGTTGTTCCTTCAGTTTGGAAGCGGAGACTGTTTTGAGAATAAACAATCCGAGAATTAAGTCGAGGGTGGCGAAGCTGAATTATATCTAGAGCCTGTCTCATAATTTCTGCATTGAGAGGCCCTTTAATACGGCTGATAGTGACTATGTTCCAGGTTTTAGCACGGTTATTTAGTTTTTCCATAACCTGCTCAAGCTGTCCCAGCTTTCTGTTATCAATCATGTTTTTTATCTAAAAGCGTTGACATTTGTTCTGTTTTACTATTTCCTAAGCAATGAGCTAAATACAGGTTAAATTTTAGTTAAACTCGGCTCCACCTTTAAGTTGCAAATATCAGAAAGATAGGACATAAATTGATTTACAATACTCTCCATAGTATTGCGACTGATTGAAGGTTCAGAAAATACAAAATTCAACAGCATTTTTCCTTCAAAAGTTGCGGCATGAGTAACAAACATACCTGCATACAAAGCCTGAGAACCAAGAAAGCTGATCTCTTCTAGTTCAAATTCACCATAATCTTTGGGGATATTGACTCTACCAGCATTAGATACAGATACTGTAGCAGCTACTTGCTGGGGATAGGTTAAAGAAAAATCTATAAGTTGCTTTGCAATTAAAATCATCTTATAGATACCGTCGCCCTTTTTACTAGCTTCAACATTTTGTTTCACCTCCCGTGCTAATTCCCAGAAAGATGTCTTTGTCCGTATAGTATAAAATCCCATCATCGATGAAGCTAATGTAGTCATCTGCTCATCGCTAATCTTGGATTCTAAATGTCTCCGTAAATCAAGGTAAGTTAGGCAATTTACTCTGATATCTTTGCCCTTATTTTTAGTGATTTTACTGGCAATTATAAACATCATTGCCGCACATAAAGCACTATTTACAGTTGTATTTGCCTGCCGACAACAATTAATTAACTGTTGGGTTAACTCTGGGTTAAGTTGCCTGTGAATAATATCAGAACTACGCTGGGCAATAGGTACATACTTTTCAAAGCCTAATGTTTGTGGTCGATGCCAAATTTTCTGTAACCCAAGCTGCAACAAAAATAGTGTGTTGCTGATTTTAGCTCTAAACTTCTTTGTCCATTTGGGTATTAGTTCTTCTACAGGTGGTAGTGGCAGTAAACTAGAAACTGGGTTAATTAGCTTGCCAGAGACAATTTGCTGACAATAAGTCAAAATTTCTGAATGCAATCGAATAGATGATAAAGCATCGCCAACGGCATGATGTCCAGTTGTAATCAAGTAATTTTCATTGCTGTTACTCTGACAGTGAACAAGCACGACTCGCATTAGACATTTGCTGCTATCAATTGCCTGGTTCATTTCTTCTTGCACGGCTTCTTGCCACTGCTCATGAACAAATTTTTTCACAACACGCAAAGGAATTTTTGCTGTCCCTTCAGTTTGAAAGCAAAGTCTCGTTCTAGAACGAATAATTCGGGAATTAAGTTTAGGGTGGCGAAGCTGAATTATATCTAGAGCCTGTCTGAGAATTTCTGCCCTGAGAGGTCCTTTGATGCGACTAATAGTGACTATATTCCAGGTTTTAGCACGGCTATTTAACTTTTCCATCGCCTGCTCAATGCATCCTAAATCTCTGTCATTTTCGACTGATTTCTGAAGATTTTGTTGATTTATAATTGGTAAAATCTTAGATGTTTTCATGATTTTATGATTTCCCCATTGGCATCAGGATTGAAAAAGTACAAATTAAGATAGATGATAAACACGGGTGCGCTTTCTGTCCCGAACTATGGCTCCATAATGAAAATTATTTGAAGTAAAATTTCTTAATTAATCAGCTACTCGAATCCGAATATCACCCTGCACTACACATTGACAAGCTAGACGAACATTGGGATGATCTGGAACTAAAATATCAAGTAAAATTCGCTCTTCCTCTCTAATGGGAGAAAGATTATCCATCCCACTCATAACTTCTATCAGGCAAGTTCCACAGGCAACACTGCGACAACCAAATAATATGGAAACGGGATGCTCATCACAAATCTTCGTTAAGGGTTGATTGGCTTCAACTTGAAGTGTTTTTTGGTCATTTTCAAAATGAATAGACGCGAGCATTTTTAAACTCCTCAAAATTATGAAACAGAATGAATAAGTGCAAGAGGTGAGCGCCTAAAGGGCGCGATTAAACGCCCACAATAAATCAAAAAAAAACACATTAAAATTTAAAGCTTCAGATCCTCGCTATCTCAGGTTGTTAAAATGTGTTTCTTAGGAGTTTAGGCTACTTCAATAAGTCTTTTGATTTCTTTAGCTCCTAAAGCATCCTGATAGCGGTGATAGCGGTTACCTAAAAGCTCTTGATTTAATTCGAGTTCCAGTGCTTGAACTATACGGTCTATCTGCTGCGCTCTGTAGCGCCAACTTTTTTGTTCTAAAGAACCAATGATTTTACGCCAACTCAAGCTCATATCTATCCAAGAATGAATGAGTTTTTTCATATCTACTTGCTTATTAATGAATTCAGGATGTTGTAAAGACATAGTTAATGAATTAAGCCCCAGTCTAGTGTCAGTTAATATGACTCCCTGCTCATTGAGGTCTAATTTCTCCAGGTAAGTTGTAAAAGAAGCATTAATGTAGTCTTCAACAATTTTTTGCATGGCATACCGAATGAAATATTGAGACTCTGGAGGAGCTTTTTGATATAGTTCAAACCCTAAATCAAAAGATGTTGTGTAATGACGAGCTTCATCTGTGATGTGAGCATGATTTAATTCAAAAGCTAATGGGTCATAGTCAAAATTTTCTGGGTCGTCGAATAAATAGCTTTCGGCTTGTTTTAACTCGACATTAGCCATATATCGATACAGTAACCACAAACTGCCCAATCCATTTTCTTGCACTATTTCAGCGGGAAGCATCCTCACGGCATCCCCAACAATAAACCGTAAATTTCGATATAGCCAATTCCTACTTTGTAACTCCATCTTTTCTACTAGCTGGGAGAGAAAAGTTTTACCTTTCATCAGATAAGATAAAGTTTCGCTGAGGTCTACATCAAAACTAAAACTAGTATCTAAGTTTTGCCAATCGGATTGAGGTACAGGGCGGAAAGTACCATAAAAAAAGCCAGGCTCCTCAAACGAGGATTGAATTCCTATTTCTCGACAAACCATAGTATGTATAGTTCGGAAAGACCAAATATGATCCAACTCTTCATTTGTTTCCTGGTGAAGAATCATATATTCGTCTGAGTATGGGGCGAAAAGTTTTTCGGACACACTGACGTTAGATGGAATAGCTTGAGATTCGCTATTGGCAACATACTTATAGAAGTTTGCAAAAAATGCTGCGGATAAAATCGACTTTTGACTGGTATTTAGAGAACGTAAATACTCACAAAATGGCATGGGTAAGGGAATCATGCCCGGATTACAGTACAGTTTTCCTGCTTTAATGCCCTGCTTATTTAGCGCGATCGCGACAGGTTTTAATTCTAATGACTGAGTATGTGCCTGCTCAAAAAGACTATTTTGAATTCTGGGAATGCGGTTATTAATTTTGACAGTATTCATGTAATTTTGCTCCTTTAGTTAAAATGAACTGGGTGATATGTGCTGTAGTAAGTTGGCATTTCTAATCCCTGGATTTTTAAAACTTGCATTCGGTATAAAAATACCGCGCCAGTCATAATTTGGTTAGCTACATCAACGACTCGACGATTATTTAAATCTGCCAAATAAGAACCTTTAATCCAGTTATTGAAGCTACCCATTGCCGGGCCACACCAGATTTGATAATCAATTTCCCGCCCTTTTTCACCAGAGTTAGACCAACGGGAAGATAATCCTAAATACCAGCGAAAAATCAAAGCCATTTTCAGCTTAGGATTCTGGGCTGCTTTGTGCAATTTATCAGGATTACGTTGAGATAAGTAATTAACTGTTTCCTGCCAAATCGCATCTAGATTAGTTTTGAAAATTTGTTTCTCTAGTTTTTCTCTTTCGGCAGCAGGGATATCTTCAATTGAATCATAGTTTTTGTATAAATCAAATAGTTTTTGCGCTCTGAGAGGAAAGAGAGTTCCTCTTTTAAGAACTTGCAGTTTTACCCCCATTTCAAACATATCTGCGGCTGGAGCCATCATCACATCAGCCATCTCTGCCTGAGCTAGTAATTGTTTGGTATATTCCGAAGTTCCAGCTTCAATACAGGATTGGTTAATTGAACCAGTCACAACATAAGCAGCGCCCATCATAAAGGCAGCTAAGGCTGATTGTGGAGTGGCAATTCCTCCGGCTACTCCAATTCTGACTGGTTTTTCATAACCATATTGGCCTTGAATTTGATCTCTTAATTCCAAAATGGATGGTAACAGACAAACCAAAGGACGATTATCTGTGTGACCACCAGAATCTGCTTCTACGGTAATATCATCAGCCATAGGAATTTTGGCGGCTAGAGTTGCCTGTAATTCACTGATAAGACCTTGCTGGACTAATTTCTTGAGAATTTTGTAAGGGGCTGGTTCTAAAAATTTTGTCGCCACTTCTCGGCGAGAAATTTTAGCAATGACTTTATTTTTGATTTCGATTTCATTGGCTGCATTCAAACTTAGTCCGGCAACCCGGTAGTAAACGATGTTTTCACTCAAATCTAAGAAGGCAGATGCTTCTATTGTTCTGACTTGATATTTGAGATACAAATCAATCACACCGCGTTCTACAGCCGGGTCACTGGGACTGTGAAGTAAGTTAAAAGCGTAAGGGCCTTGGGGTAAGGCTTGCTGAATACGATTGATGGCTGCTTCCACACGGGCTGGAGATAAACCTCCTGCACCAAATGAACTTAAAATTTTCTCTTTCCCCAGTGCAATGACTAATTCTTCTGAAGCAATACCGTGAGCCATTGCACCAGTAACATAGGCATATTTCACATTGTGGAAATCTAGAAAATTGGGATCACCTAACTGTTTTATCTGCATGGCTGGAACAGACATTAACAGTTCTTGTCCTATTTTTCCATTTTGTAAATGCAGCGACTCTCCTTCATTAGTTACACCAATTTTATCTTCAACTCTGATAATATAACAAGGTTTAGCTAGGTTTAGTAATTTAGCTTTTATACCATTTCCATCAAAAGATATGGTGTTTAAAGCACCTTGCCAAACTTGATTCTGGCTCACAAAGGAATGGGAAAGTTTTAAAAGTGAATTACCGCGTTTATGGTTGAGGAGATTATTGGTCAGCATCACATTTTAGCTTTTTAATTTTTCTGTAATCTGGGGATAAATCGTAGTGCAGGTATACTTACTGAATACAAGATTGCCTCAAATCGCAATTTTTTTACCTCAAAGGGGCGCAGAGGTACACAGAGGTTTGTCAAATGGACTCGTTACGAATGAAATGCTGTCCTAAATTCAATGGCTTGATTCTTCAAACATCTTTTGGTACAACTCTAGTTGTTGCTGTATGATGGCGCTGATTTGATGTAGTGATTCTTGTCTGAATTCTAGTAATGTAGCGTGGGTTTCTGTCATTTGGGAAGCGTTATGAATCAGCTTTTGATAGTGAGGATTACGTAAATTAGGTTGCGGATTTTTGGCAACAAAGCTATCACCTATGTAATCATCAGATAATAAGCTTTCATAATTTTCTGCTTCTGTGAACAAAACAGGATCATCGAGTAATTCTTCTTCAGGAAAAATAGTGCGATCGCTTCCAGCACTATGCGAAGCGCAATCGCACACCAAAACACTAGAAGCTTTATTACTCTGGTCTAAAGTCAGGCTTTCTTGTAAAGTATCGGTGATTAAGTTACTCATAAGACTCTTCGACTCAGTTACCATCAAATGTTTATCCCCAGAATATGTGGATTTGGCAAATTCACTAACTTGCAATAATTCATACTGTTGAGCAGAAGAATTATTTGATGAGATAGAAAATGCTTCTGGGAATGTTTTTTGGTTATTCTCGCTGATAAATATGTCTTCAGTTTTATTACTACCCAACGAGATAGTTTCCATTCCTAATTGATTTTGGCTGGAACTTTCCTGCGAGAGAGCATACAGTGGCGATAAATCCATTTCAACTCGATGACTCAACAGCTTTGCTAATACTCTGATAATAGAAATATGCTCATCTATGCCTCTTCTATTCAGAGAAACTGCGACGTGTTCTTTGTCCTGGAGTGTTTTACTAATCCATCGTGAACAGTTACCGCCAACTCCTACTTCAATAAAGATTTTAGCACCATCATTGTAGACACTGTTAACTAGCCGAGGAAAATCAAGCTCTTGACATAGATTTTGGGCAATGTTATGACCAATAGAACTACTATCAAGAGGAATGGGTTTGTATTCTGCGGCGGAATAGAAAACAGTATTTTTGACTTTTTCAACAGGTGAAGTGTTTATTTTGGCGAGTTCATCATATTCAGAGCGCATTGGCTCACAATGAACTACGTGCTTGAGAGAAGTTGGAAAAGCAACACATTGGAGGTTTTCAATAACTCTCTCACAGGCTTGTGGTTCACCAGCAATTATAACTTCATCTGGCGTATTTATGAGAGATAAATAAACGCGGTTTTCTGATTTAATGGCTTCTCTAACACGGGATACTGGACATAAAAGCACATAGTTATTCCAAAGATTTTCGTCTGAAATATTATCCTTTGGAGGCAATCTCCAATACTCGCGCACGGCATCTTTGGAGCCAGCTAGCCTGGTTTTAAACAAAGATGATGAAGATAAGTTTTGACTACTTTGGTTAAAGTTATTCCAAATACCCTGAGCAAACATCATGCTAATTTCGCCCAGACTATATCCAAATGCACTTTTGGGCTGAATTTGAAAACAATCCTTGAGAATTGCCGTCATGAATCCAGTGAAGCATATTTCAAATTCAAGTAATGTTACTGGATCATCCATCCATTTTTGTTCAATGGTTTCTAATTGCCTTCTTGATATTTTTTTTAAGCTTCTAGGATAAAACAATTTCTCTATACTAGCAGCCCGGTTGTAAATGCCTCTATTGAGCAAGTCATCATAAATTTGGGGAAAGAAGCGGAAGAGATACCGGGCGATGCCAACATAAGCATTGAAAGAACCAGAGTAAACAAAAGCGATATTATTGTCTTTGCCTAGTGGTTTGGCTGTGAAATAGCTGCCTACAGGAGTTTGCCAGTCTTTACCTGTTTCAAAGGCAAGATTAACACCTTGGAAGGAGCGCTGAATTTCCCGGTTTAATTCCTCTTGATTGCGTCCGAGAATAGACAGTGTGTAAGTTGGTTTTTGATGCTTTTGGAAAGCTGTAAAAGTTTCGCTGGCAGCAGCTTTAAGAGAGGAGCAATCAGTGATAGTGTGTTGTAGAGTTTGGATTTGCTCTAGTAAACTGGCTTGATCATCAGCTGCGATCGCAAACAAATAATAAGGAATTTGCTCTAAATACCTGTTACTATGCGTTGGCTGACCTACTTCCTCTGACAAAATTAAATGTGCATAACTCCCATCTACCTCCATACCGTTAACAGCAGCTATTCTGGTATCTGAAAACCAGGGTTTGGATTCCGCCGCTACATAAAAGGGGCTATTTTGCCAAATCTCTGGCATTTTGGGGCCAGACCACTGGGGAACTACGGGAATATAGCTGCGATATAGACAAAGTGCTGTTTTGACTATACTAACTAACCCCGATACCGCATAGGTATGACCGACATTTGCTTTGGCACTACCCAGCGCACAACTAAGATTTGCTTCAGAGGTCCCATAAGCTTGCAGCAAACCCCGAATTTCTGACTCATCTTGTGATGGAATCCCACTACCAATAACTTCTAAATAGCTGATGTCTGTGGGTTTGATATTTGCCAACTGAAAAGCCTGTTGACAAGCTTGCGTTATTGTTTCTGCATCTATGGCAGTAGGAATTGAGTGGATTTGAGATTTGGCATTTTCTACAAGACTGAGCGCGTCAATGACTGCATATATGCGGCTCTGGTCTTTTTTTGCGGTTTCATGGCGCTTTAAGACAATGGCGGCTGCACCTTCACCTACCATCCAGCCATTAGCATTTTCATCGTAACTGAGAGTATTCACGCCTGTGTTGATTGCAGTTGTTTGATTGCGGAGTAAAACACTCGCACTATCCCCAGCTAGTTCTACTGCACCGACTAAAACAGCATCTACTTCTTTGTTAACCAGTAGCTTTTGTGCCATTTCTAAGGCTTTGAAAACAGAGCTTTGTGCAGCCGTTAATGTAAATGCTGCTCCAGTAAATTTCCACTGTTGAGAAATATCATTAGCTAGCTGATTCTCGATGTCTGAGGATGCAAGTTGTGTATTTTGAGAAAGCGCCAGTTCTTTGGCACTAACGATTACGACTGCAACCTTTGACCCTGGATGAATACCCGCATCTTTTAAAGCATTATCAGCTACCTGAAGCATCAAAAGTTCTTGAGGATGAAATTTATCCCCTGCTTCTGGGAAAATTTGGCAATCTTGAATGTATGCTCCTAATGGTGCGTTACCACCGTCAAAACCATATTTACTCAGTAGTTCTTCTGGCTTTTCTATTCCTTGCCATCGCTGTTCAGGCAGAGGAATAAAATGTTGTGTTCCTTCATAAATGCTCTGTTCAAAAGTATCTAAGCCTTGGCAGCCACCACCTAAGTAGCAGTCCATCCCCACAATCGCTATTTTAGGTATTTGATTTTGTGTTATTTTTTTCATCACCCAACTCCTAAAGCTGTCATGTAAAACATTATGTGTAAATGTGTTTTAATCCCCTTTGCTGATGAAGACGTGCGCCGAATTTCTGCTTGTGGTTGTTATATATTTCGGCGCATTGGCTGAGTCTTCATAGAAAGTTGGGATTAAATTTTTTCTAATTGTTGGGGTAAAACAATGCCTCTAGCGTCCATCATTCGGGTATATATTTTTCCTTGAGCATCGTGTGTGATCACATTAACAACCATTGCCGAGTTTGTCCTGGATTTGACTTCGCAAGAGATATACAACTTTTCACCAAAGGGGAGTTCTGCGAACTGCTCAAAGTCATTTATTTCTGAAGGTAAACAACCTACTTGGTGATAATATTGCGACCAAATCCACAGGGCATGAATCTGAACATCAACAATGTAAGGGTTGAATGTTTGAACTGGAAATTGTCCTTGTTTTGTTGCTTCTACCTGAGGCACTAGGCAATCTATAGTTATAGTCTCAGGGCTAATATTTAAAACACTTTCTACGCCCTGGAAAGCTGAACCATGAAATAAACTTGATGCCCCGTTTTGATAGAATGATGTGCTGATATCGGGGTTTGTGCGCTCCGGGTTAAATAACTCATAAGTGGGAGCTACTGGAATTTGTTTTCGCAATTTGATATTAGCACTGAAATTATAACGGATTTTATCGGCATTCTTACTCCATACTTTAGCTTGAAATTCGATTTCATGATCATCAGATTTAGAAGTTTCGACTAAATCTAACGTGTATTCATTTGCTTGCTGACCATCAAAGATAATTCCCTTCAAAACCTTAAAGTTTTGGCAACTAAAGAATTTGTAACCGGGATAGAGTTGTTCACAGCTATTAGCAATCCAGGAAAAGGCACAAGTAGCGGGTAAGACTGGTTTGCCGGCAATTACGTGGTCAGATAGAAATGGGTTTGCAGCTAATGTTAATTGCCTCTGGATGCGAAAGCTTTTTAACTCTGGGTTTAATGCTCCTGGGGTGTAAACCAGAGGGCTACCAATTACTACTTGTGTAGTTGGCTGATTTTTATGTTCCAGTTCAGAAACTAACATCTGCGCCCCAGTTTCTAGGGGAATTGTCTCGATATTGCGTTCAGCAAAAGCCTTTTTTAATTCTGGAGATACCATTCCACTATCCCAAGGCCCCCAATTGATGGCGACTACATGACAATTAGGATGGTTGCGTTTGAACAGATGGGCTGATTTGTTGAGAATTTCATT
>REBL01000246.1 GCA_007692755.1 Nodularia sp. (in: cyanobacteria)
TAGCCACTTCCAAAATAGTGCCACTTGTAGGCAACACTTGTAAAAGCACCTCTAAAATAGGTTCACGATTGCGTTGAGTTGCTGGCGCGTACTGTCGCGCATCATCCCGCATATTAATATCCAAATTAAACTCTTATCCTTTGCGCCTGGTGCGCCTTTGCGTGACACCAAATCCATATTCTCATCTGGAGAGTCATTTGCCTAAATCAATTCAGTCTACCCAACCACCACTCAAATTTATTCCCCAACACTTTAACCCATTTATACTGCAAATTTTCCGGTGGTTATTGCCTGTGGCGCTACGTTTTCGGACTAGACCGTGGCTACCTGCTGGGATTGTCCACATTGAAGCTGAGAATGTTGAGACATTAGCCAAACTTTATCAACAATTCCAGGCTGGCAAAATTCGCTTTTTGATTGCGTTTCGTCATCCAGAGGTAGAAGACCCTCTGTGTATGCTGTATCTACTTTCCTACATTTTGCCCAAAGTTGCACGCCAGCACAATATTAAACTGCAATCACCCATTCACAGCCACTTTCTGTATGACCGAGGGATGACTGTGTGGGCTGGGGATTGGCTGGGGTGGTTATTCTCTAGAGTTGGCGGTGTACCGATTCGTCGTGGTCGGCGATTAGATAGACAAGCTATTCAAACAGCAAGAGAGTTATTTGCTAATGGTGAGATGGCGATCGCGGTTGCCCCAGAAGGAGGTAATAATGGTCATAGTGAAATTGTCAGTCCTCTAGAACCAGGTGTGGCGCAATTAGGGTTCTGGTGTGTAGAAGATTTGCAAAAAGCCCACCGTTCTGAAACTGTAGTGATTGTGCCGGTTGGCATTCAGTATAGTTACATCGAACCGCCTTGGTCAAAACTGCATTGGCTGTTAACTAAATTAGAAGCTGATAGCGGTTTGGAACCAGTCTCTCAATCTGAGACTCCAGAAATTTACTATCAACGCCTTTGTCGCTTGGGTGAATATTTGATTACCGAGATGGAAGAGTTTTATCGCCGTTTCCATCATCAAGACATCCCCAAAACCATATCGATTGATGAATCTGCGAGTCCCAATGAGATCCTCATTGCCAGATTGCATCGTTTAATGGATAAAGCTTTACACGTTGCTGAAGCATATTTTGGAGTGCAAGCCCAAGGAAATTTTATTGATCGTTGTCGGCGTTTAGAAGAAGCCGGTTGGAATTACATTTACCGGGATGATATAGCAGATATCAATGCTTTACCACCCTTTAAACGCGGATTAGCTGATTGGGTTGCGTCAGAAGCAGATTTGAAGATGCAACACATGAGAATTGTGGAAAGTTTTGTGGCTGTGACTGCTAATTATCTCCAGGAAAAACCGACGGTGGAAAGGTTTGCAGAAACAGCATTATTAATGTTTGATTTGCTTTCTCGCATTCAGGAATCTACTCTCCCCGGAAGACCTCGCTTAGGTTTGAGGAAGGCGACGATTACTGTAGGCGAACCGATTTCTGTGACTGAACGCTGGGAAAAAACTCAAGGCGATCGCGCTGCAACTCGTCATGCTGTAAGTGAGTTGACAAAAGACTTACAAACTGCTTTGGAGAGAATGATTAATCATAATTAGCAAAAACCGGGTTTTTATCTAAAAACCCAGCTTTTCAACCTTAAATTCGGCAGTCGCGACCTGATGTGCTAATCTTCTACCTCCATCTCGGAATCATCGTCGTCATTGTCATAGGGGATATCATCAAGTTCAATCATCTCAGAGATTTCTTCGACTTGACTTAGACGCTGAGATTCTTGATGTTCACGCTCGATTAGACGACCATTTGACTTTAGCCATTCTAGTAAAACAAATTCATTACTAGTACGAATTACAGTGGCTCGTTGATTACGAGGTTCTTCACTCAAAGGGCCGTTAGGCATACAAAAAACTCACTTTTAATGGTAAAAACTAGAGTAGCAGCAAGTAAATTATAGTAGGCATTTTAGCCTTGATTTACTTACTCAAATCGCATATCTCAGAACTTAGATTTTTTCCCTCGCATTTCCTGGCTATCTTGGTGATTATGCCAGTACAATTAACCCCTAATCATGTAACAAAGTATAATACCTAAGCAATAGAAACAATTGTGCGTACTCAATTTAAGTTAACAACACTTTCAGTATAAATCAGCTTTACAAAAAAATACTGTTATTCATATAATTCATATCTTCTCTGGAGAAAATCTGGTTTTATCTGAGCATCGGCGAATCATAAGATACTGTGGGCAAATTGATCGGGGATAAAAGCCATTACTGCCTTATGGGGTAAATTTTAGTGAAAATCAACAAGTTTTTCACTGTAATTACATTTAAACTGGTGACAATTTGAATAAACAAGGTGAGTAATAATGCCTGAACGTAAAGCGAATTTATTAATTCCCGCCGTTGGTGCGACTGTACTCGTGGCGGGAAGTATAGCTGCTTATGTATATTTTAAGGGGCCATCTGGAGATAGCTCAGGCGCTCTAGGTAGTGCTAAATTAGTCCCTTCTACAGCACTTATGGCCACTTACATTACCACTGAACCAGAAGCCTGGGCAAAATTGGAACAGTTCGGCACTCCAGAAGCGCAAAAGCTACTAGCTAAAGGATTAGAAGATTTTAAACAAGATTTTTTTAGTGATGGTAATATTTCATACGAAAAAGATTTGAAGCCTTGGGTTGGTGGTGTCATGGTGGCTATGCTACCGCCCAATCCTACTAAACTGGCACAATCGAATCAGCCTAATTCTGCGACCAAGGCACAGCCAGAACCTAATATATTGATGGTAGTAGGCATAAAAAATAAACTTAACGCCTTGAATTTTGCCAATCAATTAAAATCAAAAGCAGGTGTTAAAGTTCAGGAATCTGATTATAAAGGTGAAACAATTACAGAAGTTACAGAAAATGGTAGACTGACATATAGTGCTGTTTTAAATAATAATCATTTAGTATTAGCTCCAGAAAAGCAAGCTGTAGAAAAGGCGATTGAAACTTTCAAAGGAAAGCCTTCTTTTGCCAGTCAAGAAGGTGCAAAGACGATTCTTACTGCTAACGCAGATGTGAAAAATATACTTGCCCAAGTTTATATCCCAGACTATGGGGGAATGATACAACAATTGGTAGCGGCAAGTCCCCAGGCTAGGCAATTACCACCACAAAGTCTGAAACAGTTGCAACAAGTAAAATCTATGGTGGCGCGTGTTGGAGTTGATGATCAGGGAGTGCGGATGAGAGCGATCGCTAACTTAGATCCGCAATTGAACAAATTTGATTATCAAACAAGTCCGGCAAAAATAGTTGGTCAATTACCCTTAGATACCTTTGCTTTGATGACTGGTAATGGCATCAACCGTAGTTGGTCAGCCATAGTAGAACAATCTCAAGATTATCCCGGATTTAATCAAATAGTACAACAGGTGCGGGGGCAACTAAAGTTTGTAAATATTGACCTAGATAAAGACGTTTTTGGGTGGATGGATCAAGAATTTGCCTTTGGTGCTGTGCCATCGAATCAAGGGATGTTGGCGAATTTGGGTTTTGGTGGGGCATTAATATTAGAAACAAGCGATCGCCAAACTGCGACAGCCACTTTAAGCAAACTAGATACCCTCGCCAAAACTCAACGAATCAAAGTTGCGAACAGAAATATCGACGGTAAAGATGTCACTGAATGGCAAATACCCGGACAAGGAGCTTTACTATCTCATGGTTGGCTAAATCAAGATACCGTATTTTTGGCAGTTGGTGGTTCCGTAGCTGAAGCGATCGCCACCTCCAATACTCCTAAACTAGATAGTAGCGACACCTTCAAAGCTGTAACTGGTTCACTGCAAAAACCCAATGCTGGCTATTTATATATAGATGCAGAAAAAACTGCGTCCCTAGTTAATCGCTTTGTGGCACAGGGACAACCTCTTTCATCTGAGGTCAACGCAGTCCTGAGTTCTGTATATGGTTTTGGTATCACAGCCACCAGTCCCGACAAATCTATGGGTCAATTGGAGATGCTATTGGCTTTAAAACCGAAAACCGCTAAGTAGGGAATTGGGGATAAAAACGGGAGCATCTCTACAAAACCTGATTATTACTAGATTCCAAAGTCTCAGTCAGCTTATCCAACGCCCCAGTCAATCTTTCTTGTGCTACGACATGAGGATCTAGTGGTGCAGTTTCTTCTGCGACTTCTTCTCGTCTTTTGAATCTTTGTAAAGATCGCACGGCTAAGAAAATGATCAAGGCAATGATCATAAAGTCAACGATTGAACCAAGAAAACTACCAATTCTGATTCCTGTACCCACTGGACATACTGGATTATCAATAATTTTTGTAGTTTTTTAAACCTTACAAAGCTGAAATCATATCAAGTCTGGTTGAATACTTACGAAAAAAACCTGCCAAACCTTTGCTATATCTCCCCTCCTCGCTTGCGGGGAGGGGTTGGGGGTGGGGTGACATGATTGTAGTAATCGTAACTAATTAAACGGACATGAAATCAATGGAACATCCCACTTTAGCCAGAATGTTAAATGTCCAGTGACGGACAAATGAAGACCTAGACTAGCCTGCGATAATTATGTCATAAGTACAAAATGCTGTTAAACCCAAACTCAAAAATTTATGACTGCTGCTACCACAACAACTCCTGGTTTAGCTTCACGTTTGGTCAATGCTATCCTGGGTATTAAACCGTTAGCCGATCTAGCCAAGCATCAAGCTAGGCAAATGATGATTAAACGCGCTGAAAGAATTGGCGTTCCTTGGACACAAGAAGTCAAAACATTACAGGCGCGTGATTGGACACAAGAATTAGCCCAAGTACAAAATCCTCAAATTTCTTATCCAGAATACTACTTGCGACCATTCCATGCCTACGAAGATGGAAACCTGAGTTGGCAATCTGCTCTTGAGTTAGAAGTTGCTGCGAGTACCGTTCATGCTGGAATTTGGCCGGAAGCAGGAGCTAAAGGAGATGCTAAATTGCGCCAAAGTTACCACGATATTTTAAAAGCGCAAATTTCCCCTCAACCCCAAGAAATTTTAGACTTGGCGTGCGCTGTGGGTTTGAGTACCTTTACCTTGCAAGAAATTTATCCCCAGTCTCAGATTACTGGTTTGGACTTATCGCCTTACTTTTTAGCTGTTGCTAATTACCGCGCCCAACAGCGTCAAGCTCACATTAATTGGCTTCATGCCGCAGCTGAATCTACTGGTTTACCAGATGCTTCTTTTGATTTAGTCTCTATTTTCTTAATGTGCCACGAATTGCCTCAGTCAGCAACCAGAAAGATTTTTACTGAAATGCAGCGAGTGCTGCGTCCCGGTGGTCATTTGGCAATTATGGACATGAATCCCCAATCGGAAATCTATAAAAAAATGCCCCCCTACATTTTGACGCTACTCAAAAGTACTGAACCTTATTTAGATCAATATTTTGCTTTGGATATTGAGCAAACCTTAGTTGAGGCTGGTTTCCAAGCCCCCACTATCACTAGTAATACCCCTCGTCACCGCACTATTATTGCTCAAGTGAGTGGTTAAGATTTTTTAAAATATAAGGGTGCGCTGCCATGATATGCAACGCACCATCTTAATCTTGCGGTGCGTATAGCTCAACTAAATATTATCTAGATACGCGCTAAAACTGGCTCAGATTTTCCTGCACTGACAGGATTTGCATCTGATTCTGTGCAGTAAATTTCACAGGAGTTATTAGGACTTTCAATCAATTTGATTTTGTAAAGTGTACCACCCAATTCTTGAACAGGCGATCGCAGTAAATTACTAATGTAAAGTGCGATATTCTCAGCAGTGGGTACAACTTCGGCAAAGAAAGGAATATCTTTGTTTAAAAAAGTGTGATCGAATGCTTCCAAGATATAATCTTCAACCGCCTGATTTAAAGCCCCTAAATCGACAATCATCCCCGTGCGGGGATCAATTTGTCCTTTGACAGTAACTTCTAAATGGTAATTATGACCGTGACCATGAGGACGGGCGCACTTACCATAAATCTGAGCATTTTCTTCATTACTGAGTTGAGGATGAGCCAACCGATGGGCGGCGCTAAAGTGAGTACTGATGCTGAGGTAGGCTTCCATTCCGTCTCCTATATAATCTGCCCAAAGTTCAGGATGTTCAAATAACTGCACGCGGACTAAGGGTAAATGCGGTACTAAACGCTGCCAAATTACCCGTGCAATATTTTCAGTGGTTGGTAAAGTTTCTTGAAAATCTGCCCACACATCATTGAGGTAAGAATAGTCTAGTTGGCTGGTAACTTCGTGCTTAATGACGTGTTTCACCTCAGACAAGTTAAGAACCATGCCATATTTATCCAATTCTCCAGCTAGAGAGATAAATAAAACATAGTTGTGTCCATGTCCGGGAAACCTAGAACCAGCACCAAATTTCTCAGTATTTTCCGCTTCGCTCAGTTCTGGTAAGAAATACCGATGACTAGCTGAAAACTGAGCGCGACGATTAACAATACATTGCATGAGTATTCTGTAAACTGAGCTTAAAATTTCTTAAACTTTCACTATATTCCAGCATAAACTAATTTGTTGCCTAGTGTTAAGGGAATAATATCTATATCCATAAAATTAATGCCTATCAAACTGGGAGTTTGAAATATGACTGATTCTCTAGAGAATAACGAAGCATTGAGTCGCAATGAATTTATTGTCACAGAACTCTTCAAGATTGTGAACTTACTTCCAGGGTTTTTCCCACTCAAAAACGATTTACAGTTACAATTGGACAGTTTACGTGAAGCTCTTTTAGGGCTACGTCCACCACGAGTTATGGTAATTGGTCGTTCTAGAGCTGGTAAATCATCCTTAATTAACGCTATTTGTGGTTTAAGGGTTGCAGAAGTGAATGATAGAGAACCAGAGCAAGGCAGAGCTGAATGGAAGAATTACTATCATAATGGCAGTGATTTACTCCATATCCTAGACACAAGGGGTTTACAGGAGTCTCAAGCACCAAGACAATATGATTCCGCTAAAACCCCTTACGAAAGCATTATGCAAGCCGTGAAAAAAGAGTGTCCAGATGTCATTCTTTTTGTGTGTAAAGCAACAGAGGTTCATTCTGCTAGTCATCACGACCTTGATGCTTGTGAATTAATCGTTGGAGAAATCAAAAAGTTGTATCGTCGAGATTTACCTGTAATTGGAGTTTTGACCAAATGTGATGAATTAGCACCTCCAAAAGTTCCTTTACCAACTGAGAATGAAAGGAAAAATCATAACGTTCAGGAACAAGTTAAAAGTTTTTTGTCTTTCTTGGCAGAAAGAGAAGGATTACGCCGCCATGTAAAGGATGTTGTTCCTACTGTTGCTTATGCTGATTATGAAGAAGGTAAGAACGGTTTGATTCTTCCTGATGAAGACTATCGGTGGAACATTACTGAATTAGTAGAAATACTTATTAAGTATACACCAAAGGAAATACGTGGATCTTTATCACGAATGGCGCATATCAAAGAGTTTCAACTCCATGTTGCTAGAACAGTTGTTACAGCTTGTACTCTTTTGTGTGGTTCTGTTTCTGTCAACCCCATTCCAGGTGCTGCGATACCAGTCGTCAGTACTATTCAAACTTTCATGGTTATGTATATTGGTTGGCTAAGTGGACGAGAGTTTTCCGAACAAACTGTCAAAGATTTTCTTGTCACTGGGGGAATAGGTGTTGGAGTAAATGCTGGACTGATTGGTATTGCTGATATTGGTTTAAAATTTATACCAGGTTTCGGTAATGTGCTGGCTGTTGGTGCTGGTGTGATTGCCACACAAGGTTTAGGGGATGCAGCGATCGCATATTTTCTCCCCTCACAAAAGGAAAAGAATACAGTCTCCTCATAACGCTCTTTTATTCCTCTCGTCATATAAAAATCATGAACCCCCATTTTTAATGAATTTAATGAATTTGATGATTTTAGAGGATTTAGACGTAGGTTGGGTTGAAAAAAGTGAAACCCAACACCAAAAATTCCTGGTTTCGTTGGGTTAAGCGCAGCGCAACCCAACCCAACCCAACCTACTGTTTTTTTTCGCTTTATTAACTCACTGATTCTTGGACTTCGTAATACAATCTCGCAGCTATACGGAATAATTCTTGTCCTGTATGCAGATAACGCTCATCGTAGCTCAGAGGAAAGTAAGCTAACTCTTCTACTCCATCTGCTACTTGACTAAGGCTGTGATACAGATAAGCTGCGGCTCTGGCTAAACTGGGGGGATTTGGTAGAGAACGAAAAGTAAGTTGGGCTTGCTTCAAATCTTCTCGACTGGTGTTTAAATATTCTTGAAATGCTTCTAATAATTCATCATCAAAGGGGTCGGCGGCTAGTTCCTCAATTTGATCGTCTAGAGAATTGAGAATATGATCAAGTAGCTCGTTGACTGGTTGATAAACTTGGCGCAACCATTCCTCAACGTGTTCATCAGCATCACGTCCGGTTCGTGTTGTCTGGTAACGTTTGTGAGCCGATGCTGCACGCTGTTGATAACTACTATTATTTAATTTTTGGGACTCGTCTTGCAGTTGTTGATCATAGCTGAGACGATTTTGACGATCTTTTAAGACCTCATAGGCGGCGTTAATCCGAATAATCTGCTCTTTATCTGCCGTTTGCTGATTGCTGTCAGGGTGAAACAGCTTTACCAAGCGGCGATAAGATTGCTTAATCTCCGCTTGGCTAGCATTAGCATTAACTTTGAGCGTTTCGTAATGGTTAGAAACGTGTTTAAAATCGACCATTGATCTAATGTAACGTTAGCTGATACTAGCGGCTACTTTAGCTTCCAAGTCTTGGAACAAAGGTGTACTTAAATATCTTTCTCCAAAACTGGGCTGAATCATTACTATTAAGCGTCCTTTATTTTCTGGACGTTGGGCTACACGAATTGCTGCACATAAGGCTGCACCAGTAGAAATACCAGATAGTAGCCCTTCTTCTCTGGCTAAACGCCGACCATAAGCGATCGCTTCGTCGTCGCTGACGGTAATGACTTCATCAATCAGTTCTACTTTCAGAACTTGAGGGACAAACCCCGCCCCAATTCCTTGGATTTTGTGGGGGCCTGGTCGTCCACCTGATAATATGGGGCTATTGGTTGGTTCAACAGCGATCGCTTGAAAACTCTGTTTACGGGCTTTGAGAATTTCCGCCACACCAGTAATCGTACCACCTGTACCCACACCTGCCACAATCATATCTACCTGGCCATCGGTATCCTCCCAGATTTCCTCGGCTGTAGTTTCCCTATGCACTTTGGCATTGGCTGGATTGCGAAACTGCTGCAACATATAAGTATGTGGCGTAGTATCAACTATTTCCTGGGCGCGGCGAATTGCCCCAGTCATGCCTTCAATTCCCGGTGTGAGTTCTAATTCTGCCCCATAAGCCCGCAACATCGCCCGGCGTTCCCCACTCATAGTTTCTGGCATGGTCAAAATTAACCGATAACCCTTAGCTGCTGCGGCCATGGCTAGCGCAATACCTGTATTTCCCGAAGTGGGTTCTACCAATAAGGTTTTTCCCGGCGTAATCAAATTTTCTGCTTCTGCGGCGTTGATCATGCTGACCCCAATTCGGTCTTTGACTGATGCGGATGGGTTCATACTTTCAAGTTTCACAAGTATTTGAGCCACACATCCTTCAGCTTGGGGAATGCGGTTCAACTGTACTAGGGGTGTCCGACCAACAAGTTCTGTAATGTTACGCGCAATGTTCATATTTATTCCTTATTTATTTAGTTATCAGTCAACAGTCAAAAATACTTGGAGCTAAATGTAATACATAATATCCAATTGCCGGCGAGAATCCCTTTTTTCACAAAGATCCTGAAGTGTGTAGTTTTGTAAAACTAAGTTTGCCGCCTGACAAGCTTCTTGCCAGATTTCTTTAATCACAGAAGTATCTGCACTTTTGGGATTGGCATCTTCTTCACACGTCCGCACATCTAACCCTTCCAAACATTCTAAAACATCGAAGACCGTAATTTTCCAAGGTTCGCGGGTCAAAAAATAGCCACCTTTGGAACCACGTTGACTTCTGACTATACCTCCGCGTCTTAAGGTCGCCAGTAACTGTTCCAGATAGCGGTCGGGGATACTTTGTTGGGCGGCGATTTGGCGAATTTGCATCGGTTCGCCGCTTTGATAATGAGTTGCCATTTCGATTAAGGCGAGAATGGCGTATTCAGATTTACAGGATAGTTCCACAAGCAGCAATATGAGTAAGGGAGCAAAAAAGTTAAACAGAGTGATCACTCTGTACTTTTTCTAGTATACTCCGGTTCTCCACTGGGGTTTGTTCTTTACCTCCTATGAACAGCAAAAAGCCCCACATAATGGCGGGGCGCAATGAAGTTTAATTTTCAACTTTTTAGTAAATTCTCAACACTCTAGAAAGAGAAGGTTGTTCTGAGAGTACCGATAAACGCATCGTCATTGTTGCTGTTCTGCCCAGGATTGGTTACCCAGATTAACCCAGGAGTAACTGAGATGTTATCAGAAACACGATACTTGTAGAAGCCTTCAACTTGGTATGGAATACTGTTCAAGCCAGGTTGGATACCCCGTGCATAGGGTTGAGCGCCACCAAAGATACCCAAGACGTTACCTCTTTTACCAAAGTCAGGTAAAGCTAAACCAACACCGTAACTCCAAACTTCGCTACTGTCGTTAGCACCAAAGCCATTCACATCGGTGTAGGAAACAAATCCACTCACGGATAATCTGTCACTGGGTCGGAATGCAGCTGACACCCCGTAGGAATTAGTTGCAAACGCGCTTAAGGTATTAGGATTGACTCTATCAATACCTCCCAGGTTGGCTATGGAAGTACCGACGACAGCAGAGTTAGCTATGCCTGCGTCAAAAATGGTACTACCTGCACCATGATAGCCATGAACGTAGGTAGCAGCTAGTGCCAAGCGATCGCCAACGCTAAAGTTTAACTGTCCTAAGGCACCATAGTTACCTTGGAAGAGGCCTGCACCAGGACTAGGATCATTAGCTTCTGATGATGCCAAGTAACCTACCGTTAGTGAGCTAGGTCTGAGGATACCGCCACCTTGACCGAAGGGTAAGGTAAGAGCCGCACCTGCACCGCCACCAATTCGATAGATGGGATTTTCAGACGCAAAGGTAGATAAAGCACCGTTACCGCCGTCAGTACCATCAAAAAAGTAAGGGTTGTTAACAGCAGCGTATTGGCTATGTTTACCACCGTTAGCCGCGATGTAAACTTGGGCTGGGCCGATAGGAGCTTGGTAGGTTAATCTATCGATAGCAACGTTGTTGTTTTCGGTATTACCAATGTTAAAGGTTTGAATACCTTCAGCACCAGCACCGGTACCTAGCTGAAAGTTAGTCGCATTACCAGAGACTAAGCGAGTGGTTAAAACATCACGACCTGTGAAGCTGCTTTGCAAGCCTAAACGGACTCTGTTTTGGAAGGCAGTTATATTTTGCTGTCCGCCAGATACAGTGCCAAAGACATCGGTAACAGCAAAAATTGCTTCACCAACCAACTTGGTAGTAGTGGAGAACTGATTTGCTTCCAATTCTGCGGTTCGCGCTTCTAGGGAATCTACACGACCGCGTAGAGTTGCCAATTCTGCGGAAAATTCTTCTTGTAAA
>REBL01000192.1 GCA_007692755.1 Nodularia sp. (in: cyanobacteria)
AAATGGACTGAAATCTTTCCCCAGTCGTCTTTAGACGACTTTCGCTATCAGACAGGGGTTTGAACCCCCGGCGGGTGATAACGACAGGTGCAAGATGTGAGACAAGGGTTAATTTTCCTAATACCCTATTAAACATCTCCGACAAAGAATATAGAAATGTTCCATGAAACGTCTCTACAAGAGTTCTGGAAAAAGTCTATTAATCTAAGGTAAACTCTACAAACTCTGGTTCCCCAGCCAACATATTTTTGTCTACTGCGGACAAAGTTTTATTGTGAGAAGCCTGAGAATTTAAACACTTACAAACCAACTGGGCGACATCTGGACGATGAATAGTGCCAACAATCCGGGGGTCTTCAGTTAAAATCCCATTACCTGTTGCTGGTTCCGATTTCAAACCACCGGGACGAATGATTGTATAAATGAGTCCACTAGCAATTAAATGTTGTTCAGCCTTTTCCTTTTCAACTAACACAGGCCCCAGTGTAGCTAAAGCTTGGGGAGGTAAAGCACTGGCGCTATTACCAGTACCAATGGAAGAAACCAAAATAAACCTTTGGACTCCCGCTTTAACTGCGGCATCAATGAGATTTTTGTTACCGAGGAAATCAGCCCTAGCACCTTCTGAAGGTAAGCCACCAATGGTACTAATAACTGTGTGGATAGGTTTATCTGCCAATAATGCACCTTCGACATCGCTGAGATTTAAAGCATCTCCCATTACAGGCTGAATCCCCATTGATTCTAATTCAGTCACAGTAGCTTCGCTTCTCAGCAGTGCTTTTACCTGGAGATTTTGGGCAGTTAAGCATTTGGCAATTTCTCGACCAACACCACGGCTTGCGCCTGCGAGAAAAATATAGGATGCACTTGTCATATAAATTTTGAACAAACAATTAATTACTTCAGCTTAAATGAATTGATCAGAAAATGATCTGTATTCAGCAATTTTTCTAGTTTTAAAGCTGCTTCTGCTTCGTGGCGCACATGACTATTAATAAATAAACCAATAATTTCAGCCATCAGTAACCGGAACTTTTCTTGGGGTTGGGTGGCGGGGAAATCTAGAAAGAGACTACCTGTTGCAGAGTCAAAACTATCAACTATTGAAAAGTGGTTTGCGCCTTCGAGTAGTAGCAGATAGCTGTCATTTCTGCCTCCAGCTAAGGCTTCGTGGAATGTCCGAATCACCGGGGTTGTAGCGTCTCCCGGACTCACACCATAGCGATGGCTGCTGTTACTAATCATGCCGTCACAAGTTCCTCCCATAATCAATAAAGGTAGGGAATCCGGTAAAGGCATGATCGTACCTGCTTCATAACCCGCCATCAATGGCCCGGCTGTATGTACGCCATAACCAAAAGCAGCCACAACTTGAGGAAAAAATTGGGGGTCAGCATTTTCTATGGCGACTCTACCACCCGCAGAATGTCCACCTAAAATTATGCTTTTCAAATCCAGCAACCCAGCCAGAATTCCTTTAGTTTGTAATTGTTCTAGTTTCTTGAGCAGTGTTGGTAAAGCTGAAGTCGTGGGAAAATTGCGATAAAATTCTGGTTTGAGCTTTTCTACATCTACTCCAGGGGTGATACTTACAAATCCTGGCAGGTTTTCGGCAATCCAGTTAAACAGAACGACTACCATGCCTAATTCAGCGAGTTTAATCGCTAACCATTGGTATGTTTGAGCCTCACAGTTAATACCATTGAAAAAAATCACTACTGGAAATGGTGCTTTTTCTGGATCTACAGTTACAACTCCCAAGTTTTTTTCTAAATCACTCCCTGATATTTGCCCAGGATAAAATATTTTCAGGTGAATGGTATCGTAAGGAGGTTCAGTGCCTTCAACTTTAGCAGCTTCAAAAAAAGCCCGAATTACCATCTGTATTGTCTCGTAATCAAATCAATCAAATTTTACCAGATGCTTGTCTAGGATCAGCAATCTTCAAAATCTGAGTTTGTGATTATGACAACAGATAATTTTGAGTTATGAAATTTAAATATCAGTAGCGCAAATTCCCTTGTTTTCATTTAAAGCAATGATACTCAGCGCTATTACCAGAGGAATCTTTATCTAAACAAGCTAGTAAATTTTCTTAGAGGAACTGATGAGTAAGAAACGACAAAAAAACAGAGAATTATCTCCAGAAAAAGATCCAAAATTCATTACTACCAAGAAAATCTGGGAAATGACAGTTGGCATTTTAGCAATTTGTATCCCACTTGCATCTGTAACTAAAAGCGGCCCCATTCTGCCTTTAGCTGCTATTGCTGGTGCAACTCTTAGCACTGTTGCTGTCTGGCGTGCTGAGGAAAACAAATCAACATCTCCAGATTTATTATCACAGCAGCTAGAAATTTTACAACAAAGATTAGCAAATTTGGAAACCATAGTCAGTAGTGAGGACTTTGACTTAAATAATAAAATTAAAAACTTAGAAATAACTGATCAGACTCAGCCTACCACTAATAAAAAACCTAAAAAATAGTTAGCATGAAGATGTATATGAAATCACAAAATATTTTATACTGAAGATACGACTGTAGGAGGAGAATGAGAGATAGCGATCGCCAATAGCCTAGACATAACCAACTAATAGAGGTTAAGTTATGTCCGTATCAGCAATTGATATTTCAAGAAGCCTCAGTGGCATAGATTTCCCCACAAACAAAGAGGGTTTAGTCAACCACGCCAGAGACAAAAAAGCCAACAAAGAGGTAATCGACACCCTCCAACAAATGCCAGAACGGGAATATGGCAACATGGCAGATGTAGAACACGCCTTTGGTGAAGTGAGATAATTCCTGAAGTATTGGGCAACACTGTAGGCTTGAAAAAAGCGATCGCTCTGGAAATGGGCGATCGCTAAACAATATCAAGCTAAAATTGTTAAACCAGCAGTGATTGCATCAATGGTCTGTCTTGGGATAACTTCCCAGTCCGTAACCACTCTTCCAGTTCATCTGGTGCTTGCACTTGGTTGAGACGTTCGCGCAACTTAGCACCTTCAAGAATTTCTTTCTCTAATAATGCCTGTGCCGTCTCCTCTAGCAACTCGCGGTTATAATGCAGAATACTCAAAGCGATGTGATGAGCATTATCTAGAGTCAGCTTCACTTCCCGGTCAATTTCCTCAGCCACCTTGGGACTAATACTGCGGCGAGGATTACCGTAACCTTCAAGAAACTGCTGTTGTTGAATCTTCTCAAAAGCCACAGGCCCCAATTTTTCGTTCATTCCATAAATAGTAATGGCTCGTTCTGCCAAATCAGTCGCCTTCTGGATATCATCCGCCGCACCAGTGGAAACCTTGCCAAAAACTGTTTCTTCCGCAGAACGTCCACCCAATAAAGTTGCAATCCGGCCGCGAATTTCATCTTCTATCATCAAAAAGCGGTCTTCCTCTGGCATTTGAATTGTATAACCCAAAGCACCCACACCACGGGGGACAACAGAGATTTTTTCCACCTTACCAGCCCCAGGCATTAACGCACCGATGATAGCGTGACCAACTTCGTGATACGCTACAGTCGTTTTTTCAACTTCATTCAACACACGAGAGCGTTTTTCTAAGCCAGCCACCAAGCGCTCAATCGCTTCATTAAAATCTGCCATAATCACCGCTTGCCGATTTTGTCGGGCTGCTAGCAGTGCGGCTTCATTCACCAAGTTAGCTAAATCTGCACCCGCAAAACCAGGAGTTCTGGCTGCAATCGTTGACAAATTAACATCGTTAGCTAATTTGACATTTCTCGCATGGACATTGAGAATAGCTTCCCGACCGCTTTTATCAGGACGGTCAACCACAACTTGACGGTCAAATCGTCCCGGACGACTTAAAGCGGGGTCAATGACTTCAGGACGGTTAGTAGCGGCAATAATTATCACCCCTGTGTTAGCGTCAAAACCATCCATTTCGCTGAGTAACTGGTTAAGAGTTTGTTCACGCTCATCGTTACCGCCCATCATTGGCCCAGCACCACCGCGAGACTTACCCAGCGCGTCTAATTCGTCAATAAAGACAATACAGGGAGCTTGCTGTTTGGCTTGGTCGAACAAGTCCCGTACTCGTGAAGCGCCTACACCGACAAATAACTCAATAAATTCTGAACCAGAAATGCTGAAAAAGGGAACACCAGCCTCACCCGCCACAGCTTTGGCTAGCATGGTTTTACCTGTTCCTGGAGGTCCCACCAACAATACACCTTTGGGAATTTTTGCCCCCAGTCTGGTGTATTTACCCGCATTTTTGAGAAAATCAATGATTTCTTCGAGTTCAGCTTTCGCTTCATCCACACCAGCAACATCAATAAATTTTACACCTGTGATGCCTTCAGAATAGATGCGGGCTTTGCTTTTACCTACCGTTAGCGCCGCCGGGCCACCACCTTGACGATTGATTAAAAAGCCCCAAATAGTAAAGAAAATTAAGGGTGGGATCAGCCAGCTAAATAAAGTCCCAATCCAGGCATTTTCTGATGGAGGTAGTGCAGAAAACTCAACATCATGCTCACGGAGAATTTTTGGCAAATCTAAATCCAGAGCAACTGGGGTGGTGGTAAATACTTGTTCTACAGTTTCGCCTTCAGGAGTTTGGGTTTTAATGGTATATTCAATGCGATCGCTACCCACAACAGCTTGCTCAACTTGATTATTTTGCACCTGAGCAATAAACTCGCTGTAAGGAACCTGGGTTTGTCGCTGTCCAAACAAACTGGGAACAACCAAGTTCAGCAGTAATAAAAAACTTAGCAGAATGAGTAAACTACCGCCAAACTGCCTGGGCTTAGGCGATTTGTTTGGTTTATTGTGATTATTATTAGTTTCTACAGGCATTTATATACACCCTCAAAATTCAGTTATCAGTTATCAGTTATCAGTTATCAGCTCCTCGAAAACTATTTTTTTAGGGATTTCCAGAAAATAAATTGCCCCATTTCATCAGACTATCTTTGTTCCTTATCCCCCCTGCTCCCTGCTCCCTGCTCCCTGCTCCCCTTGCCTACCTCAGCAATGGAATATTTTTTTATTGGAAGTCCCTTAGCTCAGTAACAAAGCAAATAACCCACACAAAGCAATGCCATCAAACACACCAGCACCACCAATGCTGAGAACTCCTGCACTCATCGCTTGAATATCTTTCAGGTGTAGTAAATAAGCCCCAATCAAAGTTCCCAAAACACCGCCAGCAAAGGCGACAGGAGCAGCATGGAATGGGACAATTAACATTGCAGACAAAGCCGCAGTCAAAGGAGCCAGCAAGGGATTCATCATATATCTAGATATAGATGTGGTAAATTAGGCAGATGCTGGGAATTGAGACAATTTTTCTCCCCACTGGGAGCAGAAAAAGTGCAGTAGTGTCGATTTAAAGAGTTGCGTCTGTATAAGAAGGTGCTGATTAAATAGGCATACCATTTCAAAAAGTGAAAAACCCCAAAATACAAGCTTTTTGACTTTTGACGAACGCCTTGCGGTACTAGGTCTATTCTAGAAACTAAAGCCAGTATCCTTATATCGGGTATACCCCACAGAAAAATGTGTATTGCCGAACTGTATGAAAAATAATCTCGGATTTGTCGTGAAATTGCTTGTGCTTTCGGGTTTGCTGTCTGTATTGATTAAGTATGCCGGGCCGAATTTACCGATAGCGGCAACAAATACTAATGCGTTAATTATAGTTTTATTACCGATTGTCATCATCGCGATCGCTTTATTTTGGCGATTTCAGTCAGCACAATCATAAAATTCGTAGAACTTGCTAAAATCAGCTAACCTAATTTCAATTACACAGCTGGGGGGCAGCCTGTGAACCTTGGTCAATGGATCGGCTTAATCGCTATAGTTCTCTCTTTATATATCTTATGGCAAATTCGGCAGGTGTTGTTGCTAATATTTGCCGCAGTCGTGTTAGCTGCTACCTTAAATCGGCTAGCGAAACGTATTCAAAGCTTAGGTTTGAAACGTGGCTTCGCTGTGGTTCTGTCAGTGGTTCTTTTCTTCGCAGGTGTAGTGTGTTTTTTCTGGCTGATTGTGCCACCTTTTGCACAGCAGTTTCAAGAACTAACTTATCGGGTTCCTCAAGGGTTTGGTCGCTTTAACAGTTGGCTACTATATCTAGAAACTCTAGTTCCTGAGTCATTGCGTCCCTACCTTCCTAATATTAATAGCCTGATTGAACAAGCAAAACCTTTTCTTAACCAGATATTAGAAAACTCTTTTGCCTTTGTTTCTGGATCTTTGGAAGTTATACTCAAAACTTTACTAGTCCTGGTGTTAACAGGGATGTTCTTAGCCGATCCTCAAGCCTATCGCCGATTATTTATCCGGCTGTTTCCTTCATTTTATCGCTCAAGAATTAATGGCATTTTAGATCAATGTGAACTTTCATTGAAAGGATGGATCACAGGTGCTTTCATTGCGATGAGTGTAGTGGGAATATCGAGTGTGATTGGCTTATCATTTTTGGGTGTGAAAGCAGCCCTAGCTTTAGGAGTTTTAGCTGGATTTCTCAACTTAATTCCCAATTTGGGGCCGACATTAAGTGTCGTACCAGCAATGGCGATCGCCTTATTGGATACGCCCTGGAAACCTCTGCTAGTATTGGTTTTATATTTTGTGATTCAACAGATTGATGCCAACTTTGTGACTCCCACTGTCATGGCACATCGAGTTTCGCTGCTACCAGCAGTAACCTTAATTTCTCAATTATTCTTCGTGACATTCTTTGGCTTTTTAGGATTATTTTTAGCCCTACCCTTAACTGTAGTTGCTAAAATTTGGCTCCAAGAAGTATTAATTAAAGATGTTCTAGATCAATGGGGTCATAGTCACCGCAAAGAAACTGAGTTGGTAATAATTTCTCAATCTTCCATGTCAGATGTTGATTGGAAGACAGAAACTTCCAACGGTGACCAAGACACGAAAATTGATGATGCTTTGCCACAAGAAGAATAATTAATCTTCTATCTCCTTTTGGGATAAGACCGCACTGGCTCCCCTTTTTAACGGGGACTTTAATTCCAATTCCCCCCATTTTAAGGGCTACGGTGTACACACAAATGATTGAATTACTCAATTTATGTAGGGTGTGTTGTCGCGTAGCGCAACGCACCATCTTAGATTATCGGTGCGTTAGGACTAAAGTCCATAACGCACCCTACCCAAATCAAGGGTTTTAGACTTGTGTGTACACCGTAGATTTTAAGGGGGGATAGGGGGGATCAAAACGTTATAACGCAACTTGAGAATACTTGTGTGTACATGGTAGCCAAAAACAGGGGAGACGTAATTTAATTCATCTTCCTAAGTCAAGTGGCTAAAGACAATTTTGAGCAATTCTACACGTGTAAAAGGTTTCGTTAAATAGCCAGATGCTCCCACTAATTTGGCTTTAACCTTATCAACAATTCCCTTATAACCTGTGACAAAAATCACCGGAGTATTTTGAAACTTTGTATGATTTCGGATAATCCGGCACAACTCATAACCGTCAATTCCAGCCATATTCAGATCCAGTAAAATCAAGTCAGGCTTGTGTCTAATAATGGACATTACAGCTTTTAGTGGGTCATTAATTGCAACGACAACAAAAGTTTCATGTTCTAAAAAACGGCTAATTTCTTTGAGAATTGTGGGACTATCATCGACAGAAACAATTTTATAGGCTTTTTTGGTAGTGATGGTAGCAGCCGTTACTCTTTCAGAAGTTGAATTTATGTTATTTGGTATTGTTGCTCCCTGAATATTTTCTCTTCCAGGTGCAGAAATATCCTGGAATTGATCAACAGGAATGTCTGCGTAAGATGTAATTGTATTGTTACTAGCCTCTACTGGTATGTCTACGACATTTGCTGCAAACAATTGTGTTGTATAACGAGAAGATAATGACAACTTTTTCACATTTCTGGGTAATTGATCAAAAGGTGGATCTGGTTCATGTAATATAACTCCGCCTTTGATAATGTAAGGGTATAGTGATTTAGCAAGTTCTATCTCATCTTGATTGATCATCACGGCCAGATGACGTAAACTGAAACCCTTCATCCAGTTAATTAGTTTTGGCTGGAGGGATGGAAGAGCTTGATTTTGGATTATACTGCTAATCAACAGATATGGACGTTGATAAGGTGAACAAATATGAGGTGTTAAAGACAACCAATTATGTAATTGCAATTGGCAGCCTTCTATAAGTTTTTCTATATCCAGTCTGCATATCTCTGATACTATTGGCTGGGAATCACTTAATGAAAAATCACCAGTTTTGATTAATAAAAATGATTCAACAACTTCTTTTACTAATTCTTCAATCAGTAAAGTCGCTTGTTGAATATTCAAGTATCCTTGATTAATCAGCCAGTGAATAGCTTGATAATCAGCAGGTTCAATATTGGTATCACTATGCTCGTTTCTGAACTGATTGTGTAAACCCGTTTCAAAAATCAAACGTAACTGGACACGAATTTCACCAGTAACTTGGGGAATTTCATCGCTCAAGCGACGCAGATGGCGCTCTAGTCGATCAAACGGCTCTACTGAATGGGTAGCGTAGGTTACTGCCCCATGCTTGATGTAAATTGACCAAGTAACTAAGTTGCTAGAAGCTTGTAAACAAGTAGTGTCATAGCAACTAGATAATTGTCTTAATAAACTCTGGGGAGGTAGTGTTGTGAAAGTGCCAAAATTGTGCATATTTTGGAATATTTGTTTGATATATCATACAGAATATACTATAATTACGCACTCATTATGTATAAATTTGTAATATTTAATATTTATCTAAACAAAATATTATTAATTGGGTTGTATTTATATAGGGAAATGAAAATTTCCACTTGAAATAATTTATAAATGTTTGTCATGTCTACTGTTGAATAATACTTTTTAGGCAAGTTTAATTCCAAATGCTTATGCTTATACAAATCAAAATTTATGCTGAGGTGAGAATTTGACTTATATGAAAAACTTAATTCAAATATTAATATTCGATGAAGTAAGTATGTATACAATTCTATGTAAGCTCGTGCTTTATTTACCCACAAAAATCAATAGCACAGGCTGACAAACAAAGCTGTATTTATCAGGCTAATTAGGCACATTTTTATAAAGAAATTGTCTATAGAGATAATTTGATCAAAACTATCTGTTTCATAAAGATTGCACTAATTAGGGTTAAACATTTATGTTTACTCTTGTAGACTCCGGAAACTCAACTATATACTTTGAAAAAAGGAAAATAAAGCCTTGGACAATAACATAACAATAAAAGTTATGCACGATACCTTAAAACTCGATGAAATAGTTGAATTTGCAGAAAATCCCGAACCACGTTGTCCTTGTGTGCTATTGCTGGACACATCTGGCTCAATGCAAGGAGACCCCATAGAGGCCTTAAATCAGGGCTTGTTGAGTTTGAAGGATGAATTAGTCAAAAATTCTTTGGCAGCTAGAAGGGTGGAAGTGGCTATCATCACGTTTGATAGTAATGTCAACATAGTTCAAGACTTTGTGACAGCCGATCAATTTAACCCGCCAATTTTGACAGCACAGGGATTAACGACGATGGGGGCGGGAATTCATAAAGCATTGGACATGGTGCAAGAGCGTAAATCCTTATATCGTGCCAATGGCATTGCTTACTATCGTCCTTGGGTATTTATGATTACAGATGGAGAACCACAAGGTGAATTAGACCATCTCATAGAACAAGCAGCGCAACGCCTGCAAGGAGATGAAGCCAATAAACGAGTTGCATTCTTCACAGTGGGAGTAGAAAACGCTAACATGATGCGCTTAAATCAATTAGCTGTGCGCGCTCCGCTCAAACTTAAAGGACTTAACTTTATTGAGATGTTTGTTTGGTTGTCAGCTAGTATGTCGGCAGTTTCTCATTCCCAAGTAGATGAACAGGTCGCACTACCTCCCATTGGCTGGGGGACTCTTTAATTGCGAAGCGACTCACACAGCTAGCTGCTTGGAAAAAATCTATGAACACAACATCAAAACAGATATCTCATTGGCGAGTAGTCGCCGCATCTGTCTGTGGTACAAGCCACGTCAAAAAGAAGCAACTGTGTCAAGATGCTCATCACTGGCAGCTATTGCCAGGTAATGTGTTAGTGACTGCTGCTGCTGATGGTGCCGGTTCTGCCAGTCAGGGAAAAGTGGGAGCAATGGTAGCTGTAGAAACAGCAATAGAAACCCTTGCCATCAAAGAAATTACTAGAGACTCCCTTGCCGATGACGCAATTGTGCAGTCACTATTGAATGAGGCCTTAGTAGCTGCCAAAAAGGCGGTAGAAGATGAAGCAGTAGCTTGTAGTAAACAGCCTCAAGATTTAGCCACCACCTTAATTATTATGGTGGCGACACCAGATATGGTGGCAGTTGTCCAAATTGGTGATGGTTTAGCAGTAGCTAAGGATCATATGGGTAATCTACTGGCACTGACAATACCCGACAATGGCGAATACATCAACGAAACAACTTTTTTAACTTCGCCTGATGCCTTAGATACAGTCCAAATGAGATTATGGCGTGAAACCATAGTTAATGTTGGTGTCCTCACCGATGGACTACAAATGCTGGCTTTAAACATGGTTGTTGGTGAACCTCACAAACCATTTTTCTTTCCTTTATTCGATTTTGTCAAGAATGCCGAAGATAAGACAGTAGCGAAAGAGCAGTTAGTGCGGTTTTTAGGTTCTGAGCGGATTACGCAACGTACTGATGATGATCTGACGCTAATTTTAGCTGGCTTCATGTAGCTATTTATCGCGTCTAATTGCTCATGATCTTTTTTCTGTGCAGTGTTGTGGTGATTTTGCGATATCAGTCTTTTACATAACCCCATTCACCGTGATTTTATCATGCAGGTCTTACGTTGTCTTCCCAAACAAGAAATTATCAACCTCAGCGTTAGTTTGGGGCGTGGCGGTGAAGCTTGCATCTATGCAATGCCGAATTGTGGTGATTTAGTAGCCAAGGTTTATCACAAGCCAACAGTTGCTCACGCCCACAAACTCCAGGCGATGCTTGCCAACCCTCCAGAAAATCCTACTGCTAGCTTGGGGCATATTTCCATTGCTTGGCCGCAGGATTTATTATGGGCCACAGATCCCAGCCAGGGCATCATCGGCTTTTTGATGCCTCGGATTCGCGGGATGCGTCCCATTATCGACTTTTACAATCCCAGAACACGTCGAGAACACTGTCCCTTATTCAATTATCAGTATCTGCTTCGCACAGCGCGTAATTTAGCAGCGGCTTTTGCGGCTTTGCATAATAGTGGATATTGTGTTGGTGACGTGAATGAATCAAATATTCTGGTCAGCGATACAGCATTGGTAACTTTGGTCGATACTGACTCTTTCCAAGTGTCTGATACTGAGCAGAATATTGTTTATCGTTGTTCAGTAGGTAAACCAGAGTTTACTCCACCAGAACTACAGAATAAAATTTTTGCTCAACACGACCGCAATATTCCTCATGACTTGTTCGGCTTGGCGGTGTTGATTTTCCAACTTCTGATGGAAGGTACTCACCCTTTTTCAGGAATATTTCAAGGTATTCCTGAGCCACCACCCTACGAGGCCCGAATTGCTGCGGGACATTTTACTTACAGTCAAAAGCACCAAGTACCTTATCTTCCCACCCCCATCGCACCGGCTTGGGAAGTGCTTCATCCCAAGTTACAAGAATTATTTTTACGTTGTTTTGAGGATGGTCACAATGACCCACATCTGCGCCCCAACGCCCAAACTTGGCTATCAGTTTTAGCTGAAGCCGAAGATAGCCTCATTACTTGTACTGCTAATCCCCAGCATCGCTACGACAACCATTTAGATAGTTGTCCTTGGTGTGAACGGACTGTGCGCTTAGGTGGACGTGATCCATTTCCATCACCTAGAGCTGTGGAAAATCGCGAACATCTGCGTCCGCGAGTCGTACCGAAAAGGCGTTACGCCCAACGTCCACGTTCTCCACAAACAGTTAGACCGCAGTTCCAAGTTAATTATTGGCAGCCAGTAGCTACTTCTAGCTATTCTGCTTATCCTTATCAACGTCAAAAAAGAACTAAGTTTTATCCTGCTATCTTGTGTTTACTGGGTTTTGGTGTGTTGGGGTATTTGGACGTAGCGATTAAATTTACTCGTCCATACGTTTCTCAAAATGCCTACACTCAACAAACTTTGATGGCTCGTCCTCAACCCCAGGAAGAAACTTTAACTTTCGCAGATTACTATAGCGCTGGTCATGCTGCTTACCAAACCCGAGATTATCAGCAAGCAGTAGAAAATTTCACCCAAGCCATAGAACAAGACCCGAAAAATGCCAGAGCTCATGTGAACCGAGGTAATGCCCTTTACAATCTGAGGGATTATGAAGGCGCTCTAGAAGACTATAACCACGCTTTGCAGATTAACCCTAAAGAAGTCCAAGCTTTTGTCCACAGAGGCAATGCCCGTTATATGCTGGCTGAATATAGTCACGATCCTGATCGAGAATATAATCTCGCGATCGCTGATTTTAATCAAGCTCTTGGGATCAATGATCAGGAAACTGAAGCCTATATTAGAAGAGGTATTGTCCGTTCTCAAATGGCTAAATATAGTGCTGAAGCTGTGCAAGAGTATCAACAAGCAATTGTTGATTTCACTCAGGCGATTCGACTTAATGCATCCAGAGCCGAAGCTTATTTTCAGCGCGGTGAAGTTCGCTATAAATTGGCACAATTTAGCAGCAACTTTATTCCCGAATATCAACAAGTAATTGCTGACTTTAACCAAGCCCTACAAATTAATGGCAAATTAGCGAAAGTCTATCTCAAGCGAGGGATGATTCGCTATG
The DNA here is from genome assembly GCA_007692755.1 of Nodularia sp. (in: cyanobacteria). Taxonomy (GTDB): domain Bacteria; phylum Cyanobacteriota; class Cyanobacteriia; order Cyanobacteriales; family Nostocaceae; genus Nodularia. Next base: position 12,853 of record REBL01000192.1, read on the forward strand.
AACTGGCACAATATACTGATAATAACTCTGATCCAAATAATCTCAAGGCTATTGAAGATTTACAAACAGCTGCCAAGCTTTCCTTGGAGCAAGAGGATACGGAAAGCTACCAGCAAGCACTAAGCAGTATTTGTGTCATCATAGAAAGCCAATGTACTGCTTTATTACAAAGCTCTGCCTTGTGGGAATATACCGGGAGCAATTAATTAAAAAACTAGTAAGATTAGACCTAGTTTTTCTCTAAATTATTCGTTTTTTACTTGTGAATAAAAGACATGATAAGGGTTAGTATAAAAAATCGTACTACTCTTATCATGCTTGGCTATTTTTAGCATATTCAAATTACTGAATTTTCATTTTATAAATATTCATACATATTTTATATATAAAACAGAATCATTTACATCCTCTTCATTAATTTGCCAGAAATAATCGTTATATTATGTACGGAAAGACAGACATTATCTAGGCATTTTTTTCTTTACACTATACACGTGCATCCTCTTCATTCCCAAAAATTCAAATAATAATATACCCGAAAATCTCCGAAAAGGTAATTGTATGAAAGCGGTAATTCTGGCTGGAGGACTTGGTACACGCCTCAGTGAAGAAACTAGTATCAGACCGAAGCCCATGGTTGAAGTTGGTGGTAAACCAATTCTTTGGCACATCATGAAAACTTACTCTGCCCACGGCATTAATGACTTCATTATTTGTTGTGGATATAAAGGCTACATCATTAAAGAGTACTTTGCTAATTACTTTTTACATATGTCAGATGTGACCTTTGATATGCGGTTTAACCAAATGAATGTGCATTCTGGTTATGCTGAACCCTGGCGTGTCACCTTAGTGAATACGGGCGATAACACTATGACAGGTGGACGCTTAAAACGCATCAGTGAACATGTGGGTAATAGTACATTTTGCTTCACTTATGGTGATGGTGTCAGTAACATAAATATCACTGAATTAATCAAATTTCATCAAGAACAAAAAACTTTAGCAACACTCAGCGCAGTTCAACCCGCAGGACGTTTTGGTGCGATTTCTTTAGGACAAGAGCAAACTAAAATCAACAGCTTTCAAGAAAAACCTGAAGGTGATGGGGCATGGATTAATGGCGGTTACTTTGTTTTGGAACCGGAAGTAATTAACTTGATTGCTGATGATTCTACGGTTTGGGAGCAGGAACCATTAGAAAAACTGGCACAGATGAATCAGCTATCTGCTTTTAAACATAATGCTTTTTGGCAGCCGATGGATACTTTACGCGATAAAAACCACTTGGAAGAGTTATGGAAAAGTGGTAATGCTCCTTGGAAGGTGTGGTAATTCGTAATTCGTAATTCGTAATTCGTAGTTCGTAATTCGTAGTTCGTAATATTTCCTATGGCTAACGCCACGCTGCGCTATCGGAAATGCTGCGCGAACGTAATTCGTAATTGCTAACCTGAAGGTTTATTTACACCGTGCTGCACTAGGAGAATTTATCTAATGGAATCAAACTTTTGGGCGGGAAAAAAAGTCTTTGTCACTGGGCATACAGGCTTTAAAGGTAGTTGGTTATCTCTGTGGTTACAAATGTTAGGGGCTGAGGTGTGTGGTTACGCTTTAACACCTCCCACAACTTTGAATCTGTTTGAGTTAGCTAATGTTGCTGATGGTATGACATCGGTGGTAGGAGACATCAGAGATTTAGATTTTCTCCAGGAAGTGATGCAAAGCTACCAGCCAGATATTGTTATCCATATGGCAGCTCAAGCTTTGGTGCGGGAATCTTACTACAATCCAGTAGATACCTATGCCGTGAATATCATGGGAACAGTCAATTTATTGGAAGCAGTACGGAATGTACCCAGTGTCAAAGCAGTAGTTTCGGTCACTTCTGATAAGTGTTATGAAAATCGGGAATGGGTGTGGGGCTACCGGGAAACTGATTCTATGGGGGGATATGACCCTTATAGCAGTAGTAAAGGATGTGCGGAATTAGTTACTACTGCTTATCGGCAATCATTTTTCAATCCTGCTGATTACGCGCAACATGGGGTAGCTGTAGCCAGTGTTCGAGCCGGAAATGTCATCGGCGGCGGAGATTGGGCTAAAGACCGACTGATTCCTGATATTCTCAATGCTTGGATTGCAGGGAAAGAAGTTGTCATTAGAAATCCCCAAGCAGTGCGCCCTTGGCAACACGTTCTAGAACCCCTGAATGGTTACTTAATGCTGGCTGAAAAACTATTTACTCAGGGGTCACTTTATTGTGGCGGCTGGAATTTTGGGCCGAATGAGTCAGGAGTGAAAACTGTAGCTTGGGTAGTTGACCAGCTTCAAAAGCTTTGGGGAGAAGATGCTAATTGGATTCAGGATGGTGGAGTTCAACCCCATGAGGCTAATTTATTAACCTTGGATTGTTCTAAAGCCCGGACTCAAATTAATTGGGAACCACAATTAGATTTACCCACAGCTTTAGCTTGGATTGTGGATTGGACTAAAGCTTGGCAACAAGGCTGTGAAATGCAGCACAAGAGCCAATCTCAAATTCAGCAGTTTATGCAACATACACATTTTCAGCAACGAGCAATGTCTCTGTTAGAAGTTGAAGCCGGGGGAAATGTGGCTCAAGTAGCTGAATTGAGACATTAAATAACTAATTGCATCAAATTCAAAAGTTTACCAGCCGATGTTTTTTACGGCTAAACATGAATAAATCTTTCACTACACCAGAGTTAAATTCACCAAATCAACAAGGTTTTTTGATTTACCATGCATAAATTACTCACAATTGCTATTCCTACTTATAATCGTGCCGAGCTACTTGATAAACAGTTGGCATGGCTAGCCCTGGCTATTAAAGGTTTTGAGTCTGACTGTGAAATTTTCGTTTCTGATAATTGTTCAACTGATCATACTCAGCAAATTATCAAGAAATGGCAAGAACATCTCAGTAATGTCACATTCAATTCCCATAAAAACTCCGAAAATGTGGGATTGATTAAAAATATTATTTGTTGCTTAAATTCTGCTAAGACAAAATACATTTGGACAATTGGAGATGATGATCCTATTCAGGAAAGAGCCGTTGCTTATGTGATTAACAGCATCAGGAGTAAGGATAAATTATCATTATTATTCTTGAATTTTTCTGGTCGGAATAAACTGACTAATGAAGCAGTACATCCACCAGAAATAGTTGGTAATCGTTGGTTTGATGCTGATACTGAAGATGGTAATGGCAACGGCAAAGCAATATTTGAACATTGCTTTACTAAAAGTATCGGTGCAGTTAGTTTTCTGTCTGCTTCAATCTATCGTGTTGACTTAATCAAACGCGCTTTAGAAATTTGGCCAGATGCTCCGAGTAATTGGTTATGTTTAGCGTATTTAGCTGGATATTGTGCTGCTAACGGTCAAGTTATTGTCACTAAAGAGACTTATATGGAATGTATTATTGGTGTAAGTTATTGGCAAAAAGAAGCTGATTCGGCACTGTTAATGCAATACAAGCATATACCTGAAGTGATTGTAAAATTGGAAGAAAATGGATATTCTAAACGATTCTGTCGTCGGATGATACTGCAAAACTTCCAACAAGTAAATATGAAAGTATTTTTGGGTGGGTTACGAAGATGGCCTGTGTCTGCTATAAAAATGGGAGTTCCTTTTTTAGCTTTTGTCTGTGTATCTGCTTTTGAGATTATGCTCATGAAAAGTTCCAAAACTACATATTTTCGGAAAGCGTACATCAATTTTTCTGAGAGATTAAGCATTAAGTATAGCAAATAAAGCTGATATTTTGGCTGGAGTAATCATATAAAAATATGCTATGCTCTGGCTAAATATCAATTATTAGATGATGCCTGATTGATGAACTTTACCAGGCGATCGCTGAATTTTTGAAATTCAACAAAAGAGTGATTATTTCACAATATTGGCAATTTTGACATGACTCTGCACTGCATAATTCTCTGAAGGTAGGTAAACAATAGCCGTCTACTTAACGAATTTTTCCAATTTGATCAAGTTATAAATTCATCTGAATCTACTCCACAATATTAAGATGTTCAGTGTGAATTTCTGCATAAGTTCATAGTTAAACTCCTCACACAACCAATTCAAACTCCCATCGTAGTTAGCAATGATTTTTACCAAAACCGCACTCAAAGACGCATTCATCGTTGACGTTGAAAAAAAGCCGGATCATCGGGGATTTTTTGCCCGTGGTTTCTGCGCTCAAGAATTTATCGCACATGGTTTGAAGCCGACAGTTGCCCAATGCAATATATCTTTTAACCACAAAAAGGGTACAGTGCGGGGGATGCACTATCAAGTTTCCCCAGCCGTAGAAACAAAGTTAGTGCGTTGTACTCAAGGCGCTATCTACGACGTAATTATTGATATGCGTCCTGAGTCACCGACTTTTTTATCATACATTGGTGTGGAATTAACCGCAGAAAACCACCGGGCTTTGTATGTACCGGAAATGTTTGCTCACGGTTATCAAACCCTCACAGATGAGACTGAGGTTGTCTATCAAGTGGGCGAGTTTTATACACCAGGTTATGAACGAGGATTACGTTATAGTGACCCATTTTTTAATATTGAATGGCCTCTAGAAGTAACTGAAATTTCTGAGAAAGACTTAAATTGGACTTTATTGGAAATGATTCCCGTTGGTAGTGCAGATTCTAGATAAACAGTTATTAGTCTATTTACTGTTTTAACGATTACTTTGAGCAAATAATTAACACTAGGAGTTGAGCAAATGATTATTATTGATCGTGCCTTAGAAGCCCGCGCCGCAGCCGGAAATCCCGTGAAAGTAGGGATGATTGGGGCTGGTTTTATGGGTCGGGGAATTGCGAATCAAATTATCAATTCAGTTCCGGGAATGGAGTTGGTGGCTATTTTTAGCCGTCAGGCTGATGCAGCTAAACGAGCTTATACAGAAGCGGGACGAGAAAATGTGCAAGTGGTTACAAGTGTAACTGAATTAGAAGCGGCGATCGCTCAGGATAAATATGCAGTCACCGAAGATGCACAATTACTCTGCCAAGCTGAAGGCATTGATGCCATCATCGAAGTCACTGGTGCAGTAGAATTTGGCGCGGGGATCGTCATGCAAGCGATCGCCCACGGCAAACACGTAATTATGATGAATGCCGAACTCGACGCTACTGTCGGCCCCATCCTCAACGTGTACGCCAAAAAAGCTGGAGTAATTCTCAGCGCCTGTGATGGTGATCAGCCAGGGGTAGAAATGAATCTCTACCGATTTGTGAAAAGTATTGGTCTGACTCCGTTATTGTGCGGTAATATTAAAGGACTTCAAGACCCCTATCGCAATCCTACTACCCAAGAAGGATTTGCTAAACGTTGGGGTCAAAAAGCCCACATGGTGACCAGCTTTGCTGATGGAACCAAAATTTCTTTCGAGCAAGCGATCGTTGCCAACGCCACAGGAATGAAAGTCGCCCAGCGTGGAATGCTCGGCTACAACTTCAGTGGTCATGTTGATGAAATGACCAAAATGTACGACGTTGATCAATTAAAGGAACTGGGCGGCATAGTTGATTATGTAGTTGGCGCTCAACCTAGCCCTGGTGTATTTGTATTTGCCACTCACGACGACCCCAAACAACGCCATTATCTCGATTTGTACAAGTTAGGTGAAGGCCCTTTATATAGCTTCTACACTCCTTATCACCTCTGTCATTTTGAAGTCCCATTATCTGTAGCCCGTGCAGTCCTGTTTGCAGATGCTGTCTTATCTCCACTAGCAGGCCCTCTGGTCGATGTAATTACCACCGCCAAAATTAATCTCAAAGCCGGCGAAACCCTAGATGGTATTGGCTACTATATGACCTACGGACAATGTGAAAATTCTGCCATTGTTCAAGAACAGAAACTACTACCAATCGGTTTAGCCGAAGGATGTCGTTTAAAACGAGATATTCCTCAAGATCAAGTCCTGACATACGATGATGTCGAGTTACCTGAAGGCAGACTTTGCGACCAACTACGTGCTGAACAAAACGCTTATTTTGCATCAGAAAAAGTTTTAGCAACTGTTGCCTAACATCAGTATTTTCTATATCACTACCTGTCCTTAAGGCATGATCCCCTCAAGCTTCCTGATTAGCGGTTTGAGGGAATCTGCAACATATACATCAACTAACCAAACTGGATAAATCAAAATTTGTAGTTAGCACTTTAGCCTTAGTAACCTTGATTATGAGGGCTAAAGGACTCACTAGAAATACATTTTTATCAGAATTCTTTGCAGCAGGTAACTTTGAGCAAATGCTGGTATCTTGCACCCATATAAATTGATGTTATTCAATTACACAGTATTAAGTCTAAACCCCTGGATTTAGTGATAAAATTCCATACCAATCAAGTAAATCATCGCATAGCTTTTTAACTGTCCAGGGTTTTTACGTAGAGGTGCAAGATATGAGAACAGGCATTTATAATTCTGAACGCTACAGTGGAAAAGAGCAACTTGCTGTCAAGTTTTCCCACAAACTTAAGAAGAAATTTAGATAAAACTATGAAAATTGCTCTAGTTCATGATTACTTAACCCAACGCGGTGGAGCAGAGCGCGTATTTGAATTACTTTGTAAGCGTTACCCCCAAGCGGATGTTTTTACCTCTTTGTACAATCCGCAACAAACTATTGATATGGGTGATCGGATAGTCAAAACTACTTTTTTGCAAAAAATTCCCGGCGCAGTCAAGTATTTTAGATTAATGGCTCCTTTGTATTTTCCTGCCTTTCGGGCATTGGATTTACAAGATTACGATTTGATTATTAGCAGTAGTACTAGCTTTGCCAAAGCAGTCCGTAAACGTCCTGATGCCAAACATATTTGTTTTTGCCATAATGTAACTCGTTTCTTGTGGGATACGGAAACTTATTTAAGGGAGTATGGAGACTATCGATATTTTGCGCCGTTAATTGAACAAGTATTTCAATTAATGAGAAATGTAGACCTGAAATATGCTCAGGAACCTGACCTTTATATTGCTAATTCTAGTGTAGTCGCCCGTCGTATTCAAAAAATTTACAACAAACAAGCAATTGCGATTAACTATCCCATTGATACAAATAATTTTCTGTTTTCCGATATAAAAGATGAATACTATCTAGCCTCGGCGCGGATGATCAGCTATAAGCGACTAGATATAATTATTGAGGCCTTTAATTGGCTAGGTTGGCAATTATTAATCTCAGGTGATGGACCAGAACAAGAACGTCTCAAAGCTAAAGCCTTAGATAATATTAAGTTTTTAGGACACGTCAGTGATGCTCAACGCAAAGAATTATTTTCTAAAGCCAAATCTGTGATTGTTGCCGCTTTAGAAGACTATGGATTAGTTCCCGTCGAGGCCAACGCCAGTGGCACACCAGTTATTGCCTACGGAGCCGGTGGAGTCTTAGATACACAAATCCACGGGAAAACCGGAGTATTTTTTAAGAGACAAACACCCGAATCCATACAATCTGCATTGCTAGAGTCCGGAGGAATCATTTGGAATTATGAAAATATTCGTAATCATGCAGTGAACAATTTTTCAGAACCCGTGTTTTTTAGCAAGGTTGAGCAACTTATTGAACAAACCTGTAGTATAAATTAATCATTTTTAAAGTTTTTATCATTGGGATAAAAAAGAGATGTCACTGATAAACCTGAAAACCAAAATGAAGTTGAATTTGCTCCCTTAGGATTTAGAATTACGTAAAGTCTCTGGCTACGCCATGCCAGCAATCGGCAGAACTGCACTAAAAAAGTAGACCCAGGGCAATTACGAATTGATATCAACTCTATCCCTCCGGGGAAGTAAGCTACGCGTAGCGTCTCGCAGAAAAGGATAATAAACATGAATCAAGCTAGTCTTAGTCCCGGTATAAATCAGGTTAATAACTCTAATACAGAACCAAGTTACGGGCAGCTGTTTAAAATATTTATTCGCAGATTGCCTTGGTTTTTAGCAGTATTCATTACTTCCATCGCCATGGCGGCTGTAGTAACTTCTCGGACAAAACCTACCTACAGAAGTTCAATGCAACTGCTTGTAGAACCTAATTATCAAGGTAGGCGAGAAGGCGCTGGGGTAGACAGCCAATTCCTTGAGCCTAATATTCAGATGGATACAGCAACCCAGCTGAATCTGATGCAAAGTTCAGGACTCATCCAACAGGCAGTTGACAAACTTAAACCTGATTATCCTGATATCACTGTCAACGAAATTAGAGCATCTTTAGTTCTGAATCAACTCAGATCCCAAGAAGATAATCTGGCGACAAAAATTTTCCAAGTAGACTATACTGCCCAAGATCCAGAAAAAACACAAAACGTTCTGGCGACAATTCAGCAAGTTTATATGGAATATAATAAACAGCAACAGGATTTGCGGTTACAAAAAGGTTTACAAGTTATCAGAGAACAGTTAAGTAAAGCCAGCGAGGAAGTGAATGCCTCGGAAACTAACCTCCAACGATTTCGCAGAAACCAAAATTTAATCGATCCTGAGTCACAAGCTAGGGCTTTAGAAGACTCTTTAAACACTATTGAACAAGAGCGTCGAAATACCCGTTCTGAGTATCAAGAGTCCATAGCACGCCAAAAATCTTTGCAAGAACAACTCAAGCGCTCTCCACAAAACGCTCTGGTTGCTTCTCGTCTGAGTCAGTCTACTCGCTACCAAGGCTTACTCAACGAAATTCAAAAAACTGAACTAGCACTAGCTCAAGAACGTTTGCGCTTTACGGATGAAACTCCTAACGTGCAACAAATCCAAGAACAACTCGAAAGCCAAAAGAGATTATTGCAACAAGAAGTTGGCAGAACTTTAGGCGTACAGTCTAATGGTGTAGTTTCTTCCCAAACATCGCTTTTGGAACAGGGTCAATTTGGTGAAATTGACCTCAACTTGGCTAGTCAGCTAGTGGAGACACAAACAAATATAGTTGCTTTAAGCGCCCGTGATCAAACTTTGGCGGAGAAAGAAAATGAATTGCGTTTTGAAATCAAACGCTTTCCGCCTCTGTTGGCTTATTACAATCGTATTATGCCCCAGTTACAATTTAGCCGTGAAAGGTTAGAGGAGCTATTGCGCGCCGAGCAGAAATTACGCCAAGAACTTGCCAAGGGTGGGTTTAATTGGGAAGTTGTGGAAGAACCGCAAGCAGGGCTGTACTTAGGCCCGAATCTCCAGCAGAATCTCTTATTGGGTGGAGTAGTGGGGTTGATGTTGGGAGGTATTGCGGCTTTTGTTCGAGAAGCATCTGATGATGCTGTGCATACAACTGCGGAATTGGAAAAGCAGGTTGCCTTACCGTTGTTGGGAACTACTCCCAAACTGCCAACTACCAAAAACCGAGAGTCAATTATCAAGTTGCCTTTTGGGAAACCAGAAGTTTTGGCTCCCTGGACAATTCAGGTGTTACAATCGCCACCCCGTTGGGAATCGCTGGATTTAATTTTCAAAAATATTGAACTTTTAAATTCTGTTCCCAATTTGAAGTCTTTGATGATTACCTCGGCTTTGCGAGATGAGAGTAAGTCAGCTTTGGCTTTGGGTTTGGCTATGAGTGCGGCTCGTTTACACAAACGGGTACTATTGATTGATGCAAATTTACGAGAGCCTAGTCTCCACCAACAGCTCAATCTTCCCAATGAGCAAGGGTTATCAACTCTGTTGGCTAGTGAAGTCACTATCCCCAAGCAAATTGGGGTTCAAACTTTAGGTTCAGCCTATATTGATATTTTGACGGCTGGGCCGATACCTGCTGACCCAGCACATCTTTTGAGTTCACCACGCATGATGCAATTGATGACAGCATTTGAGGATAATTATGATTTGGTACTCATAGATGCTCCGCCAGTTCTCGGTTTGGTGGATGCCATGATTACAGCTTCATCTTGTCGTAGTGTGGTGCTGGCGGCAAGTATGAGTAAGGTAACTCGCAGTCAACTAGCCCAAGCTACAGGGATGTTGAGCAAATTAAATTTGATTGGGGTTGTGGCTAATGGTGTCTCAAACTCTGGCAGTACTTATGTACAGTATCCCCAGCCGTCTGAGTCGTCTCAATTGGCGCTGCAACAAATGGTAGAAAAATAGCGCCAATTTGGGGGGGAGAGACGCGATTCGTTGCGTACAAGGAAATAGTCAACGTCTACTTGTATCTGTGTGCAAATTTACCAATTGAAAGGTTTTATATGATGTGCGATCGCACCGTTTGGTATGCGATCGCACATATCTTTTTTTTGGCTCATTTACTGAAGCTCATCGCTAATTTGTTTAAATCTCAAATTTTGATTGTATTACTAATACTTTAAACTCAGTATATTTATAGCATCTTTATAATTAACTAGAAAAATGACTGACTGTTTAAAGACTAAATAAAGAATCTATCCCATCACATAGTCATTTCTACAAAGTCTTATATCCTAGATATTAACGCCCCTGACAAACAGCTAAAAGACAAAGCTGAACTGGTTTTGTGAGATTGAGCAAAAAAATAGGTAGTTGTAACTAAACGTAGATATGAAGTTCTGGGGTACTTGAGGAACGGGGGCATTTTCCTCTGCACTTCCCCATCGTCCCTAATGATCAGAGAGAAACCCGCGTTTCCCAATTAGCTTTCCCAGTATGTTTTCTGCAACTTATCGACTTAGTATCTTTCTGGTTTGTACATCTTTACACCAGCAGAATTCCCCAAGATGTGAACTCGTCTAAAGTGCAAGTTAAAAAAGTATATTTTTGCACGCAATCACTGACATATTTTTGGAGCAAAACAAAATTCTGTTCGGAGTCTTTGGCATTAATAGCCTGCAATATTAACTCAGCAATTCACGATTTTATAGATCCAAAGACATATGACAACTTCATTAATTCCTGCTCTTCAAAACTCTTCTCCTCAGACCCACCACCAAAATACTCAATTTTCATACTGTAAACTCCAATGGCGGCGGGGTCAATTATTGGTCAAATCTCCCGGTCTAACTAAACAGCTTCATCTACCTTCTTTGCATAACGAGCAATTATTAGTCAATTGCTTAAAGCATTCTTTAGTCAATTTGGTGAGTCTAGATCCAAATATTGGTGAAGATGGGTTGAAACTTTGGGCTGAGGCCTGTGAACAAGCTCATAAGCCTGTGTTTGTCCGCCTACCCTCTAGCCATAAACAGTCCAAACAAGGTAGCTGGCAAAAACTAATTGACTGGATTGCCGCCTTCTTTTTGCTTCTACTCATGAGTCCAGTGATGCTGGTATTGTTTGTCATTTTACAGATGGACTCACCAGGAGCAGTTTTGACCCGTGAGTTGCAAGTTGGAAAACGCGGTAAAATCTTTCGTGCGCTCAAGTTTTGTACAACCGCAAATCACAAGATTACACCTTTAGGTAGTTGGATGCGGAAATACGATTTAGACCATCTACCGCAGTTGTGGAATGTGCTGCGCGGTGAAATGACTTTGATGGGATCTCATAGTTGTACTTTAGAAAATGCGGTGCGGCTAACTTTGGCGGGACAACAGCAGATCAACCAAGTATCCGAAATGACGGATTCATGGGAAGAATCTAATCTGTTGCATTTAGATGGACAAACACTATAGTTCTCTGGTGAGCTAAACAGATTTAGTTACTCAGGTGCGTTAAGCAAAGTGCGATAACGCACCCTAAATCAAAGAACCACAATTTTTTATCTTCTCTAAAAAGAAAAGGTTTTTTAGCATCTATATAACTTATTTAAGTGTTCACATTTTTGTTACCAAACACTCATGTATATTCAAGCTTCTCAAATACTAGGCGATCGCTTCAAAAAAACGAAGTTTTGGCAAAGCAATTATTTAATAATCCGAGAATTTAAAAGTTTTCGCAATGTTGCTATTTCAGCTTTATTCTTTTCATTCCTGGCTGCAACCTTTGAAGGTGTTAGTATTGGTTTCTTGCTGTCATTTCTGCAAAATTTGACTACTCCAGATGCAGAACCAATTCAAACTGGAATTGCTTGGTTTGATACCTGGATTTTAGCATCTCAGGCATCGGCAATAAATCGACTATATCGCATCTCTTTACTGATTTTATTGAGTACATGGATACGTGCTGGTTTCAATTATCTATCACACGTCTATATAGAAATATCTCAACTATTTTTAGCTGACCGCTTGCGAAAACAAATTTTTGATCAGTTGCAAGGATTGCCATTAAGTTACTTTGCTAAAACTCGCTCTGGTGAACTGATTAATACTATTACCACTGAAATTGAAAGAATGAAACAGTGGTTTAGTGGCACAGCATTTTTAACAACTAGAGGGATTACGGCTTTTGTCTACTTTATCTCGATGTGTTTGTTATCGTGGCAACTGACCATTATTTCGTTTCTATTATTCACCTTGGTAGGAGTCGGATTATCAACACTAAATGCCCGCGCTAGAGAAGCGAGTTTTAGTACTTCCATCGCTAATGGGAACTTTACTTCCATCGCGATGGAATTTATTAATGCCATTCGCACAGTTCAAGCATTTTCTACTCAAAATTTTGAGCGCCAACGTTTCTATGAAGCTAGCGATAATGTAGTTACCACTTCCACTAAAGTTGTATTAACTTGGGCGCTGGTGAGACCTTTAGCTGAAGCGATCGCTAGTACGATTCTCATTGGCATGATTATTTTTGCCTTTACTGTGTTTGTTGTCAATGGAACTCTACAAGTTGCTTCTTTACTGACTTTCTTCTTTGTGCTTTTCCGGGTTGTGCCAATTGTGCAAGATATTAATGGCACTAGAGCGCATCTCAGCACACTCGCAGGAGCCGCAGATAATATTAAGGAGCTGATCAGAATTGACAATAAAACCTATTTACAAAATGGCTATGTTAATTTTACTGGACTCCAGCATTCAATTGATATAGTCTCTGCTGATTTTGGCTACGATGCTAAAACTTTAGTGCTAAATAATATTACCCTCAGCATTGAAAAAGGTAAAACGACAGCGTTAGTCGGCGGAACTGGTGCTGGTAAAAGTACATTGATTGATTTAATTCCTCGATTTTATGATCCCACAGAAGGAGATGTACTGATTGATGGCATGAATATCCGCCAATTTGACATCACCTCTTTACGGCAAAAAATCGCTGTTGTCAGTCAGGATACATTTATTTTCAATACGACTGTGGGGAAAAATATTTCCTACGGTACAGAAGGTGCAACTGAAGCCGAAATTCGCAGAGTGGCTCAATTAGCGAATGCACTGGAATTTATTGACGAAATGCCTGAAGGCTTGAACACACAACTGGGAGATCGGGGTGTGCGATTATCTGGAGGACAACGCCAACGAATTGCGATCGCTCGCGCTTTGCTGCGTGACCCAGAAATTCTGATTTTAGACGAAGCTACCAGCGCCCTAGATTCCATGACTGAACGCTTGATTCAGGACTCTATTGAAAAACTATCTGTGGGTAGAACAGTGATTGCGATCGCTCACCGTCTTTCAACAATCGCCCAAGCCGATAAGGTCGTGGTCTTAGAACAAGGCCGCATCGTCGAACAAGGTAAATATCAAGAATTACTCGAAACTAAAGGCAAGCTGTGGGAATATCACAAGACTCAATATGAAATGGGTCAAGCTGGCTAATTGATTACGTGACCCGGATTTCTCACAATTCCCCGGATTTAATTGTTCTAGTTGGGAAACTTAATTCAGATTAACAACTTGGGTTTTTCATGAGGTGAGATCAATGGTAAATATTGGCTATCATACTGCTCGCGTCCAAGGAAAATTTAACCGCTATCTCTATAAGTCAAAGATTGCTAAAACGGTAAAACTTAGCATCAATACAACTCAAAAAGTTCCCCTGAATGTCTATGCTTTATCTTGTGAGCGCGACTTAGCAGAACAAGTGGCAAGTATTCGCTCTTTTATCAGTAATGTTGGTATCCCTGAGAAATTTACTGTGATTTCTGATGGTAGCTACACTGATTTAAGTTGTCAGTTACTGCGTTGCATTCATCCCTGTGTTGAAGTCATACCCATCCACAAATTTCTCAAACCAAATTTACCTCAATGTGTATCTGATTATGCCCAGGTGCATCCAATGGGTAAAAAATTATCCGCGTTGATGTCAATTCCTGTGAATGGTGCAACTATCTATACAGACTCAGATATTTTATTCTTCCCAGGGGGAATTGACTTGGTTGAATTAGCTAATTCAGATAGTCAAGTTTGCCATTATTTACCAGATTGCTCAAATTCACTGGATACCAGAATTCTTTATGAAGATACAGAAAAATTGAATCCTGTGAATGCGGGATTTATTTTGTTTAAGCATGAGTTAGATTGGAGTTTTGCGATTAACCGCTTGGCAAATTTAGCAGAAACACCGAGCTATTTTACTGAACAGACAGTTGTGCATTTAACAATGCATCATAATCATGGTGTGCCATTATGCTCACAAAAATATTTAATGAATGTCATGGATCAATTTATCTATCCAGATAAATTTGCTAGTAAAACAATTGCTTTACGCCATTATGTCAGTGATGTTAGACACAAGTTTTGGATGAATACAAAAAACTGAAATCTGAAATCAATTTTTGACTGGGGAAATTGGCATCCTAGCGACAAATCAACAAGTTATATATGATTCATACATTGGTTGATACAAAAAAAATTTATCACTGCTCTCAAGCTAATATCAAGGGCGGTGGTGGTGTTGAGACTTATTTAGCATCTTTGGTAAATTCTCAAATGCCGGAAGTGAGCGATCGCACGATTACTTCTTTAGTGAATGTGGAGCAAAAACAGTTCAAATTGCTGCACCTCCACGATATAGATATGCTAGAGGCACTGCGAGAAGAATGTCCGGCAATTTTGACTCTGCATAATAACTCTAGCTATTGTCCTAGTGGCACAAGATATTTAACAAATCGGGGCAAAGTCTGCGATCGCACAATCAACCCCCTGGGATGTACTTGGGGACATTTGGTAGATGGTTGTGGTAGTCGTCGCCCGCAGAATATTTTACAGGACTGGAAGAATACTAATCAGCCGCTGAAAATCCTCAAAAAGCTGAAGATTCCTGTGATTGCTAACAGCGATTATGTGCGTCAGCAAATCGTCAGCAATGGTTTATCACCTGAACGAGTGGTGACATTACGGTGTGGTGTACAACCGCCAAAAAGTGACAATGCACCTCTCAACCGGGAAACTCACCAAAATCAACGTATTTTGTTCGCTGGTCGCATCGTTCCTTATAAAGGGGTGGAATGGCTAATTAAAGCTTTGGCACTCTGCGAGCAAAATATTCATCTTGACATTGCTGGTGATGGTTGGAGTCAGCCCAATATGGAAAAATTAGCCCGTCAGATGGGGTTAAGCGATCGCATTACTTGGCATGGCTGGTGTAATAGCGAAAAACTCGAAGCACTTTATCAACAGTGCTTTGCTGTGGTCTTTCCCAGTCTTTGGCCTGAACCTGCCGGTCTGATAACTCTCGAAGCCTATGCTCACTATCGACCAATCATCGCTAGTGCCGTCGGTGGTATTCCTGAACACGTGCGAGATGGCGAAACAGGTATTTTGGTTCCACCTCACAACGTTAAACAGTTAGCTGCTGCCATCAACGAACTAGGAAGCAACTTTTCCCAAAGCCAATTAATGGGTGAACAAGGTCAGGCTTGGTTCCAACAAGAGTTCACTATTGATGTTCATATTCAGCGTTTAAAAATAATTTACGAAAAAACTATTGCTGAGTTTATTCCCGGAGATTTAGGCAATTAACTGTAAAATTTTGCCAAATAACCTGACTTTTAAATAAACCTCAAAATCAACAATGGAAAACCCAAAACCGAAGATTGTAGTCATTACACCTGTAAAAAATGAAGCTTGGATTTTAGATCGCTTTTTATCAGTCACCAGTCAATTTGCTGACCACATAATTATTGCCGACCAAAATTCCACTGATGGTAGCCAGGCTATTTGTCAAAAGTATCCTAAAGTGACACTGATTGAAAACAAATCAGAAAAATTCAATGAATCAGATCGGCAGTTATTATTGATTCAGGCAGCCAGAGATTTAATCCCAGAACATAAAATTATCTTGGCTTTGGATGCTGATGAAATTCTCGCAGCTAATGCCATCCATACTCAAAGCTGGCAAGCAATGCTTAAAGCCAAGCCAGGAACAATCTTATTTTTTGAAAAGCCAGATTTATTTGTGACAACTGATCAATGTCTCAGAACTGGTATTCTCACACCTCTGGGTTATGTCGATGATGGCGCGGAACATCAGCCGCAAAAAATTCATAGCGTGAGAATTCCCATGCCTGAATATGCTACGAGATTACATATTCATGACATCAAGGTGATCCATTATTCTGTGACTCGTTTAGATGCTCATGCCTCAAAGTTACGCCTATATAGTGTGATCGAGAATGTCTTAGAAGTTAATCATCCTATAGGCAGGCGATCGCGCTATCCTTCAAAACCTGATTATTTGGGTCTGGGTAAATTAGAAACTGCTGCTCCAGAGTGGTTTACAGGCTGGGAAGAACGGGGAATTGATATGCATACAATTATCAAACAAAAATATTATCACTACGATTTTGAAGTGCTGCATCATTTCCATAAGTACGGACTTCAACGCTTTTGGATGGATGATATTTGGGCATACGATTGGGAAGCTTGCCGTCAATATGCTCTATCAATCGGGATGAGTAATATCCCTGATTATCCCATTCCCAAAGCATCTAAAAAGATAGACTTAATGAGAATTTTGGATATCACCGTAGCGATGGGTACTCAATCTTATAGATATCTTGCCGCACTTCTGAGACCTTCCATGAGGTTGGGTTAAAAAAAATAATTGCATACTCCTCCCCAAACATAAATATTTGCATATGAATAACGTCAATACTAATGGATTCAAACACGAGCCTCTCGTTAGTGTGATTATCCCAACTTATAATCGACCGGAGTATTTAAAACAGGCGATCGCTAGTGCTGTTAACCAGACTTATGAAAATATTGAAATCATCGTTTCTGATAATTGTAGTCCAGAAAACCCCCAAGCAATTGTGGAATCTTTTGGAGATACACGCATTCGTTTTTGGCGACAACCGCAAAATCTGGGCATGATTGCCAATCAGATGCACGGCTTTAAAATGGCACGTGGTAAATATGTGGCTAGCCTCCACGATGATGATATGTGGAATCAGGACTTTTTAGCCAAACTTGTACCACCATTAGAAGCCAATTCTGATTTAATTTTGGCTTTTTGCGACCAATATATTATCGATGCAGATAGCAGAATTAAAGCTGATAAAACCGAATTAAATACGCGTAGTTACAAGCGAGATCAACTTGCAGCAGGAGTCCATCAACCATTCGATCAAATTGGGTTAATAGATAAAAGTATAGCCACTGCTGCCGCTTGTGTGATTCGCAATAACTTAATTGATTGGGATAGTATTCCTTCAGAAATTGGCGGGATGTGGGATTTATATTTAACTTACCTCTGCTGTATGTCCGGTCATGGTGCTTACTATAGCCCAGAAAAACTTACACTATATCGAGACCATGAGCAGACCGATACTAAGCTTAGTGGTAGTAGAAATGTGCAGGCCAAAATCCGCAAAGCTGAAAGTGAAATTTTCTGTTACAAAATCTTTATCGAAGATACTCGTATACAGAATTTCAAAACCCACTTTCAAAAAAAATGGTTAGAATCTCATACAACTTTAGGGATTGGTTTACTGCGAAATCAACAGGCTGCATCAGCCCGTTCTTATCTTTGGCAAGCACTGAAACAGCAAAAATTTAATCTGCGAACCATCGTCGCTCTGACTCTCAGCTTTACTCCGAAAATATTAGCTAATCCAGTATTAG
This sequence comes from Nodularia sp. (in: cyanobacteria), assembly GCA_007692755.1. Lineage (GTDB taxonomy): Bacteria > Cyanobacteriota > Cyanobacteriia > Cyanobacteriales > Nostocaceae > Nodularia. The sequence goes on from REBL01000192.1 coordinate 30,745, forward strand.
GAATACCAAAGTAAATCTAGATTAATTTAGTAAAATTACGCCATTATCCTGAGAAACTCATATTAACTGCGTTTTTTGCAGACAAGGTTTTCTGTTCTGAAGTTAATAATTTACAAGGTAATAAATGAAAATTTGCATTGTTACCCATACCGTACAAAAAGGCGATGGTCAGGGTAGAGTCAATTACGAAGTAGCCCAGGAAGCGATTCGTCGCGGTTATCACCTGACATTATTAGCCAGTCATGTGGCTTTAGAATTACAGCAAAATCCCCAAGTGAACTGGGTTCCTATTTCTATTCAAGGATGGCCGACCGAATTTGTTCGCAACATGGTATTTGCCACTAAAAGTACAAAATGGTTGCAAAAATATCGCCCTGAACTTGACATAGTAAAAGTAAACGGGGCAATTACTAATTTCCCTGGAGACGTAAATGCAGTGCATTTTGTGCATAATTCTTGGCTGAAATTCAGTTCTAGCACAACTCAACCAAAGCCACGGAAATTTCTCTATAACTTTTACCAGTGGCTATACACAACTTTAAATGCACATTGGGAAAAACAGGCTTTTCGGAAAGCACAGGTAATAATAGCAGTTTCGGATAAAGTTGCCCAGGATTTATTAGAAATAGGTGTACCGCCAGAGTCCATCAAAGTAGTTTTAAATGGCGTTGATTTACAGGAGTTTTCCCCAGGAATGAGCGAACGCCAAAAATGGCAACTACCTGAAGGCGTACCCCTAGCATTGTTTGCCGGCGATATCAGACTGGCGCGGAAAAACTTAGATACAGTTTTACAAGCTTTAGTAGCAGTTCCTGAGTTACATCTAGCGGTAGCCGGAAATACTGAAGGCAGTCCCTATGTTCAGCTAGCAGAATCATTGGGATTGCGTGAGCGAGTCCATTTTTTGGGACAGAGGTCTGATGTTCCAGAACTGATGAAAGCTGTAGATTTTTTGGTTTTCCCCTCACGTTATGAGCCGTTTGGCTTGGTGGTGATTGAAGCTATGGCTTCTGGTTTACCTGTAATTACAGCTAGTTCCACTGGTGCAGCCGATTTGGTCACGCCAGAATCTGGAATAGTTTTGTCAGACTCAGACGATGCTGAGGCTTTGACACAGGCGTTGCAGTTACTAAGTAGCGATCGCTCTTTGCGCCAAAACATGGGAAAAGCCGCGCGTTCAGTCGCCGAAGAACATAGTTGGACGAATATGGCACAAACTTATCTGGATATATTTGAGGAGTTAATTAATCATGAGGAATACAGTTCTCATCCCCACTTATCGCCGTCCTCTGGATCTATCACGCTGCCTTTTGGCACTGCAAGCCCAAACTAAACCCGTTGATCAAGTAATTTTGGTGGTTCGGGATACGGATACAGAAACTTGGGAATTCCTCGCCACATTTAATTCCCAAAATTTACCCCTGCAAACTGTGAAGGTGACCCAATCGGGAGTAGTCGCCGCACTCAACGCCGGATTAGCCGCAGTAACCGGAGACATTTTTTCTATTACTGATGATGATGCCGCACCCCATCCTGATTGGTTAGAAAGAATCAACGCCCACTTTATTAGTGATAGTAACATTGGTGGTGTCGGTGGTCGTGATTGGGTACACTACGGCGACACAATCGAAGATGGTAAACAGCCGATAGTTGGTAAGTTACAGTGGTTTGGGCGAGTAATTGGCAACCATCATTTAGGAGTAGGAGAACCCCGCGAAGTTGATGTTCTCAAAGGTGTGAATATGAGTTTTCGGACTCAAGCAATTGGGGAATTACAATTTGATCACCGAATGCGGGGTACGGGAGCGCAGGTACATTTTGAAATGGCATTTACGCTGACTTTAAAGCGGGCTGGGTGGAAGATGATTTATGATCCGCAGGTGGCGGTTGACCACTATCCAGCCCAACGTTTTGATGAAGACCAACGCCACAGTTTTAATGAGATGGCTTTGATTAATTTAGTTCATAATGAGACTTTGGTTTTATTAGAACATTTGCCGCGATCGCGCCATCTTGTCTTTTGGCTTTGGGCATTGTTAGTCGGCACAAGAGAGACTTTAGGTTTAATACAATGGCTACGACTTTTACCAAGTCAAGGTAAAATTGCTGGACAAAAATTAATCGTATCCTGGCGTGGACGTTGGCAAGCACATAAACAATTCGTAATGCCTCTTTTCCTGCGGAACGCTACGCGAACAGAGGAGCTTCGCTAACGTAATTCGTAATTCGTAATTCGTAATAGAGCCGACCGCACGCTACGTAATTCGTAATTAAGAAGGTCTTGTTTTCATATCTCTCATTTAAAATATAGAATTGGTTGATTTATAGTGTTTTCCAAACAAATACATTTTAATGCTTTTTCAGAATCACACTTTTTTCCCCAAGAGCGATCGCTACAGGGTTGGCTGGCTATTATAGGCTTTTTGCTACTGAACGTAGTTTGCTATTATGCCGGTGCTGCTGGTTTGTTGCGCTTAATTTTTCCGGTGACAGCTTTAGCTGTAGCTGTATTTTTATACTTACGCCATCCCATTCTCTATATCGGCTTTACTTGGTGGATATGGTTCCTGACACCCTTAGCGACTCGCTTAGTTGATTATCGCATTGGCTGGGACCCCACCCGTCAGATGCTCATAGCACCTTATTTAGTCGTGTTTGTCACAATAGCGACTTTTTTACGGCACTCTCCTCGCGCTTCAACTCAGGGAGGACTACCGTTTATTTTGGCGTTTATTGGCGTTTTTTATGGCTTTTTAGTGGGTCTGGTTTATAATGCGCCGCTTCCTGTAGCCAGGGGCTTTTTAGATTGGCTCAGTCCGATTATTTTCGCTTTTCACTTGTTTATAAATTGGCGAGATTATCCCAGCTACCGCCAGAATTTTCAACGTATATTCCTTTGGGCTGTGTTGATTTTAGGCATTTATGGCATCTATCAATTTGTAGTAGCACCTGAGTGGGATAGATACTGGCTAATAGAATCCAAAATGTTTACGAGTTCGGGAGATCCTGAACCTTTTGGAATGCGTGTGTGGAGTACCTTACACTCACCCGGCCCCTTTGGCTATGTGATGCAAACAGGTCTGCTGCTATTATTTACCAGTTCGGGAACCTTAATTTTTCCGGCCTCAGCAGTTGGTTACGTATCATTTTTGTTAGCACAAGTACGTACTAGTTGGTTGGGTTGGTTGCTAGGAGTAGTAATGATTTTTGGCTCGGTAAAGGCGCGGATTCAAATGCGCTTAATTGCCATCATTTTAATTATGCTCATGTGTGTTGTTCCATTGGCAAATATTGAGCCTATTTCTGGTGTGATTACCGAGCGTTTGGAAAGTTTTGGGAATTTGGAAGAAGATACTAGCTTTAAGGATAGGACGGGAAGCTATGACAGAAATTTAAGTTTAGCTCTTTCTAATGTTTTAGGTAATGGGTTAGGAAATATCTGGAAGGTGAATGAGAAAACTGGTCAATTAGAAGTTTTTGTGCTTGACAGTGGCATTTTAGATATGTTTTTTACTCTGGGCTGGTTGGGTGCAATACCTTATCTAGGTGGGTTACTTTTAATCATTTTTAGTGTATTGAAATATGGGGAAGCTCACTTTGATAGTTTTGTCAGTGCCGCCCGTGCTATTGGTTTGAGTACTTGTGTACAGTTAGTGGGCAATAGTGCCATGCTGAGTGTACCAGGGATGATTCTTTGGGGATTTTTAGCTATGGCTATGGCCGCCCACAAGTATTATGAGCATCAAAAAATCAATACGTTGAATAGTTGATGAACCGCCGATAAGGGACTAAAAAATCAAAAAATCTCCAAATTGTAGTATAAGAACCCCACCCCCAACCCCCTCCCCGCAAGCGAGGAGGAGGCTATGATATATAGCGATTCTCACACCTTACACCTAGCCCTGGCTATTAGAAACCCCCGAACCACCCAAACAAAGTCCGTCTCCACGGACTAAGACAAAATCAAGGTCTTCAACCCACGCAGGTGGTCACTGAGCTTGTCGATAGCGTAGCGTGGCGTTAGCCATAGTGTGGGTTTTGTCTGTGTAGCCCCGAATGACCGTCGCCTGGTGCAAGATACGTGTATTTAGAATTGAGCTTATTCTTTGGTAGAATCGCTTCCACCAGGAGGTAGCCCATCGCCTTCTTTCTCTTCATCCTCCTGGCGGCTAATCTGTTGCAGTACCGGGATGCACTGGTTAATTAGCCAAATCAGCGTTTCTGTCACCGAGTCACCTTGTTGAATGCGGTCTGTGGCTTGGATACCAGCTAGTAGAAGTTTTAAACTCAGCAACACAGCGATTAATTTTTGATTGCGGCGGGAAGTAGATTTTTTAGCTGACATTTGATTCACCTATGTGGTTGACTAGGTGAATTATTTTTTTGGGTATTTCCCCAGACACGTTACCCATGCAATGTCTATAATGCTTGTATCACTTAGGTTTGCAGCTTGGGTAAATTTATTTGTTTGGGTAATGCTAGTTTCTTAAGATTGTCTTTATAAATGCCAAGGAATATTCGTTGGGATGAATCGCTTTTAGAGAATGTGCTGATTTTGGTAGAAGCTTTAATGCAACTGTCTGAACTGCAACCTGAAAACTTACAACCAAAACCCCAACTTTATGTTCAGTGGGAAGCTGATAAACTGTGCGTTACAGGATACGAAACCAAATCGACACGAGGAAAAATAGCTAGAACAGTTGAAGTTGGTACAAAGAAAGAAGACTTACTCAAGCTTGTGACAAGGGAAGGTCAAACCTTAAAACTGCCTCAGCGCCAAAAAGAATCTGGTAGCAGTCAGTCAGAAAGAGAATTGCAGGAAGTGCAGTATTTTCTCGACAGTCTCAGAGAATTGGGACTGTTGCAGGAAGATGGCAGAAATACCAGAAAGAATCAAGGTTATTGGAAATTTACGCTGACGCTGAAACATCAAACTGCATCAAAGCAACAGAATTTGCAGGTGGTGAAGCAGAAGTGGAACGAACACCCCAAGACAAAAGCAACTTCTCAGCCTACCCCAACAACAGATACAAGCATTGACTGGCGTGATATTTGTCACAAAAGCTTAGAAGATGCACAACTCAGACACAAAGCCACAGAGAAAGGTTTTGAAGTCAATGTTTATGTTCCTTTAGGACTGGTGGAACGCAAACAGCAGCAACGCCGAGGTGAACACGAACAGCGAGAACAAGAAAATGTCTATGCATTAGATAAAGAAGTCATTGTCAAAACTTATGAACGTGGCGACTTTCTTCTACAAGTGATTGGACAAAAACCAGCCGGAAATCACAAGCATATTGCCATCATCGGAGAACCAGGTGCAGGTAAGACAACTTTATTAACTAATATCGCCTCTTTTATTAAAAAAGACAAATCTGAAGATTTACCCATCTTTATATCTCTTGCTAACTTGCAAGGAAAGACTATTGAAGACTATTTACTCAAAATCTGGCTGACTCAAGCCATGAAATTAGTTAAAGTTGTCGTCACTCCAGAAATTGAAGATCAGTTAATCGAACGCTTTAGCAAAGGAGGGGTTTGGCTGCTGTTAGATGGTGTGGATGAAATGGGTGAAAATTCTCCTATCCAAGCATTAACCAAAATTAATCAAGCACTCAAACAATTGCCCAAAGAGGTGCGGGTGGTGCTGACTTGTCGGTTAAATGTTTGGGATGCCAATGTTAATAATACACTTACAGGTTTTGACATCTATAAAACCCAAGAGTTTAAACCAGAGCAAATTGACGAATTCATTCAGCAATGGTTTACCTATGCAAAAGAGCAACAGCGCGGTGAAGAACTCAAGGCGAAATTAAAAGAAACTAAATATGAAAAAATTTGTAAATTGGTAACAAATCCTTTGCGTTTGGCGCTGTTGTGTCAAACTTTATATCTGGACAAGCAAGGAGAATTACCAGAAACTAAAGCCGCCCTTTATCAGAGATTTACCCGCTATTTCTATGAGTGGAAACCTGAACAGTTTTGTGAACTGATTAACTCTGATGATTTGAAGGATGAATTACACAACGCTTTAAGTAAATTGGCTTTTGCAGGTATTAACAGTGCGGCTAGATTTCGCTTGAAGCGGAGTTTAGCACGGCAACAAATGGGTGAAAAGCTGTTTAAATTAGCTTGTGATGTCGGTTGGTTGAATTTAGTAGACAGGTTAGCGGGAACAGATGAAGCAGTTTATGCTTTCTTTCATGCCAACTTTCAGGAATATTTTGCAGCCTTAAAAGTTAATGATTGGCGCGAGTTTTTTAATCATATTCCCAACAAACCTACGCAAGGTGTTTACCGCATTTTTGAACCGCAGTGGAAGGAAGTAATTTTGCTGTGGTTGGGAAGAGAAGATGTAGAGGCGAGAGAGAAAGAGGCATTTATTAAAGCGTTGGTGGAATTTGATGATCAATGTGGAGATTGGAGCAATATCCATGAAGTAAAACATAGATATTATGAATTTAGAGCTTATTTTCTTGCTGCTGCGGGTATTACAGAGTTTAAATATTTCCAAGCAAAGGAAATAGTTGAACAAATCCTTAGATGGGGCTTTGGTAAGTTCGATATTGCGAAACAGCAATGGGTGACATTTCTTGACCCAATGGCAAACGGAGCAAAAGCAGCACTCTTACAAACAGAACGCGCAACAGCCATTGATGCCTTGGTGAAGTTAATCGCCGACTCCAATGTGGATAACTTTACCAAACGCCAAGCGGCATCTAGCTTAGGGCAAATTGACCCAGACAACAAAACAGCCATTGATGCTTTGGTGAAGTTAATCGCCGACTCCAATGTGGAT
>REBL01000158.1 GCA_007692755.1 Nodularia sp. (in: cyanobacteria)
TACTTGGCTAAACTATGTGCGTTGTCATGATGACATTGGTTTGGGTTTTGACGATAGTGATATTCACTTAGCCGGTTACGAACCGAGATCGCATAGAAAATTTTTAGTTGATTACTTAACCGGTAAGTTTGATGGTTCCCCATCGAGGGGAATGGCGTTCATGCCTAATGAAGCTACGGGAGATGCGCGTATTTGTGGTTCACTAGCTTCTTTGGTGGGATTAGAATCGGCGCTGGAAACTGCTGATGAGGATTTGATTGCCCTGGCAATTAACAGAATTTTATTAATGCACGCCATTATTCTATCCTTTGGCGGCATCCCTCTAATTTATAATGGCGATGCGATCGCTGTACTTAATGATTACAGCTATATTGATGACCACAGCAAAACTAATGACAATCGCTGGGTACACCGCCCTAAAATTAATTGGGAAAAAGCCGACTTACGCAAAAAACAAGGCACATTAGAACACACAGTATTTAATGCTACGAAAAAATTGATTGCCATCCGTAAAGAAATTTCTGCATTTGCTGATTTTAATAACCGCGAATTGGTACACATAGAGAATGAACACTTGCTAAGTTTTGTTCGTTTCAATTATCAACGTCCATCAGAAAAAGTGCTGATTATCGCCAACTTTGATGCAAATCCGCAAGACTTGTATTTGGAGTCGCTTAGAACTATGGGCTTCAATATTTATAGTAATTTTGTTGATTTATATAGTGGTATAAAACCAGAGCAATGTGATGGTCGTATTACTTTACAAGGATATCAATTTTATTGGCTCACAGAGACATAAAAAGCTTCAATATTTCCGTAGCTGATTGCATTAGCTTGGTTATCGTATCAGTATTGGTTTGCCTTGCTTTAGTCAAATTGTCTAATGATTTCTGCCTTAGGCAAAGGATTACCAGATGTTCTCCTAGCCTAGTAGTCTGTCAACCCAAAAATGATGGGTAAGTGAATTTCCTTGCTCATCTAAACGCTCTTTCATCATTTGATAGTTCTTTTGAAAAAAACTTTGCAATTTACTGTAGAGACGTTCCATGGAACGTCTCTACACGGGTTTCAGGTCACGCATATTTAAATTCGGTCGATGTCTATTGGTATAGCAAAAGTCAAAACTGAAATACTCGCTGTGGCTGGGTTTTACAATTTTGCCATTTCCTAACTACCTTGGCGGTTGCTATATAACGCCAGTTTTTACAGGCGGGAAAGTCTGAATCTTTGTTTTTTCGTTGAGAAGAAAGGGCAATAAAGCACCACTTCCAATTACAGCACTGTCTACTATACTAATAGGGGTAATTTTTAACAGGTTTCTTAGTGGTGGGATGGCTATAGCTAAGATTTGTACAGCAAATGAACCTGTAATGGCAGCATTTAAGTAAGGATTATTTGGTAGTTTCTCTTGACTAAATATGCTGTGGTTTTCCGAACGGCTGCTAATTGTATGCAGCAGTTGCGCGGTTGTTAAGGTCATACAAGCAACAGTGCTAGCCCGCGCCCCGATGCCATATCGGAGGATGGCATAAGTGTATGCTGCTAGTGTACTGACGGATATTGTGGCTGACTCAAAGATAATTCTGCCAAAATCTGAGTTTTTGATGATGGATTCATCAGGATTGCGGGGTGGTTGACTCAATACGTCAGGTTCTGGTGCTTCCATAGCTAGGGATAAACCTGGGAAAATATCACTGACTAAATTTAGCCACAGCAGTTGAATCGCATTTAAGGGTTCACCTAAACCAGCAGCTGTAGCAGTGGTCATGACCATGATTTCGCTGAGGTTGGTGGCGAGGAGGAAATGCACGGATTTTCTAATATTGTTATAGATAGTCCGCCCCCGACTGACAGCAATAATCATTGTTTCTAGTCTGTCATCTTCGAGGACAATATCTGCAACTTCTCGCGCTACGTCGGTTCCGCCTTTACCCATTGCAACACCTACTTGTGCCGCCTTTAGTGCTGGTGCATCATTAATTCCATCGCCGGTCATGGCCACGACTTTTCCGGCTGCTTGCAAAGCTTGGACAATTTGCAGTTTATTACTAGGACTGATACGGGCAAAAACGTTTACTTTGTCGCTGATTGCTGTCAGTGCCTCTGGTGTAAGATGATCAAGGTTAGTAGCATCGAGAATTTCTAGTTGGTCATTTCGACTCAATTCTAATTCTTGGGCGATCGCATAAGCAGTGGAACTTTGATCTCCAGTCATCATCACTGTTTCAATTCCAGCTTGATGAAACTCCCCAATCAATTTTTTCACCCCAATTCTAATCGGGTCTGTCATCGCCACCAAACCCAGCCAGATCAGGTTGGTTTCATAATTATTGCCGTTGTCATAATGATCAATATGACTGTAGGCTACCCCCAAGACTCGCAGGGCTTTTCCAGCCAAGCTTTCGTTTTCAATTTCAATTTCCCGCCGATCTTTTGCTGTTAAAGGCACGACTTGGCCATTCTTCATCCACCATTGACATATCTCAATCATTTCGGCGGGGTTACCTTTAACTGCAATCAATTTGTGGTGATGGTCAATTTCATGAATTGTACTCATGAGGTTACGGTTTTCGCTTCGCAGGTTGGTTTCTAGCAGTGCATACTTTTGTCTGAGTTGGATAACATCAACCCCAGCACTAATTGCCAAATTAATCAAAGCATTTTCCGTTGGCGAACCTGTCAGCACATACTCCCCATTCTCCTGTTGACTGACTTCACTTTCGTTGCAGAGAACCGATATATGAATCAGCTTTAATAGTTCATCGTTGGTGTAGGGGTTAAGATTTTCTTCCCCCACAGTAATTTTTTGGGTGGTTGTCCGGATTTCTACCACTAACATTTTATTTTCGGTAATTGTCCCGGTTTTATCCAAGCAAATTGTCTGCACAGAACCCAAAGCTTCTACCGCGCTGAGACTGCGAACGAGGACATTATTCTTCCTCATCTCACGAATACCTAAAGCGAGGGTTGTGGTCGCAATTGTGGGCAAACCTTCGGGAACCGCAGCGACTGCGAGGGATATAGATGATTGCAACATCGCCAATAAACCATATCCCCGCAGCACTCCCAAACCAAAGACCAAACTGCAAATTCCCATACCGATTAAAACCAGTTGACTTCCCACCTGATCTAGTTGTCTTTCTAGGGGAGTATCTATCGCGATCGCCTGATTCACAAGTTGTTGGATTTTGCCCATTTCTGTAAATTGACCGGTGGCTACAACCACAGCCAATCCTTGACCACCAGTGACAAAAGTCCCCTTATAAACCATGTTCAAGCGGTCAGCTAAGGGGATATTTTCACCAGACAAAGGCGCAATAGTTTTTAGAATGGGGATACTTTCACCAGTCAGGGCGGATTCATCTACACTCAAGTTATCAGCTGCGATAATTCTGGCATCTGCGGCTATATAACTACCAAATTTAAGCCATAAAATGTCTCCGACAACCACATTTTCTGTAGGAATTTCTATCTGCTGACTCTCTCTAATTACCCAAGTTAATATTTGCTCTTGATTTTTGAGAGATTGAATGATTTTTGCTGATTGGCTTTCTGTGGTGTATCCTATCGCCGCATTTAAACCAACAACACCCATAATCACGATAGCATCTATCATACCACCAGTCAGAAGGGCAATTCCCGCCGCCGCTCCTAGTAAAGCAACTGGCAGAGATTTAAATTGGTCAATTAAAATATTTCCATAGGAACGGGTTGGTATTGCAGATAAAATATTAGAACTGTATTTAGTCAGATTTATTGTGGCAGACTGACTCGATAGTCCTGATGTTTGGGAAGTGTTGAATGTATCTATAACTCTATCTGCTGTAATTAAATGCCAATTATCTATCTTTTGCTCTTCGGCATTCTGATTTGTGAAAGATTTTGGCAGGTGTTTGGTTTGAGATAAACTAGAATTTTTCCGATAATCTCTGATAGCTTGCTCAATGAGAAAGCCGATGTTATGCCAGCTATTTTCAGAGGAAAAACAAACTAAAATATTACTTGTTAATGAATTAGCAGAAACATCCAGTATTTCTGGGTAATTCGCAAGCGATCGCTCCAAATATCTTGCTAAAGATGGTGAACGATAAAGTTGATTAACTTTGTATCTAGCTCTCCCTTTAACTTTAGTATGTATGACTCTAAGCACAGCAACTTTTGCTCCTGTAATGCCCCTAGTAACTGATTATATTCTAATATATATGCTCAATGATTATGAAAATTAATAGACTTAGACTGAATAAATAAGTCTACCATTAAGACTTGCAAACTTCCATGAAATTAAGGTTCTATTCTTATAGAATATTAACCTCACTTCTTGGTAAGCTCACTAACTTTACTTCATTCTTATTATTAAGTTTTACGAAGCTATCAAAGGCAAACCATGCCAATATATACCAGGGAATTTCTTCAAGTTTCAGCCCCTGCTTCAGCAATTGTCGGATAGCAAACAAACTCAAACCTAGAGGTACTAGCAACCGCAAATCGACAACACCGTTTGTCATTCTATCAACATCGGCGTTGAGGTCAGACATGACATTTACAAAATCCTCAGCCACAGAGGATCTACCATCTGTCACATAGTCTTGGGTAGTTCTATGGTGAAAATTTTGCTGTTTCTGTAGAGTTAAATTGGTATTTAATTCTGCCGTTTTATTTTCAAATTCTTCCATTACTTCTGCAACGAATTCCTTGAACCTTTCCGATAAAGCCATACTCTCTTTTATGGTACTTCTGACAACAGGTTGTTTTACAGCTTCAGCAACAGGAAGAATTAGCGGAGAAAAAATCATTGTCATGAGACTCTCGACAATTTCAGGTACATTAACTTTTTGTAAGTCGAAGGTAGGTGTCATCTGCAAATTTTCTCCAAAGGTAGGGCATCTATATATTAAGATTGATTAAATTTACCTTTATTTACATCAGCCTAAAGTTGCAAAACTAAATCCTATGTGGTTATCTTTGATGTCGTTTCTATCAGGCAAAACAAGGATGCTGTTTAGACGATGCTGATAACTTTTGCCATCACACAACTAGCTGGGGTCAGTCCACAGCAACAGCGTTATTTTGCTGCACGACTACCTGCGTGATTTACGCCAACCATTGGAGATCGCCTCTGACTCTGTACAAAACCATCTTTCTCCACGGGCTGGATTGATAACTGTTGATTCATAATATTTCATCCCTGGAAGGTGATAGATTTTACTACCTGTTTTAAGGGAAATATTGCCTTTGATAGTGCATTCTGGTTTTTTACTGGCTGTAATTAAAGAGGGTGAAAGACTAGGACTGGACTTCATTGTAAAAAGCGCAATTACAACCAGAAACCCTAGAATCACAACAGTTGCGCGGAGATTTTTATCTAATTTCATCCAGTTTACTGAATTGATTTTTTCAACTTGTGACAAATCTGATCATATATATTTTACCTCTAGAGGTATACATGAAAAAATTAAAATTTCGCAGAATTATACCTCTAGAGTCACGTAATTAATCATGGATATCCTTAATACTAAAAAAGGGCTTTATAGTAATCATCCAAACTTCAGCCAGAAGCATAGATTAATTATCAGTTTTTTGAGGATGAATTACAAATTGCTCTTAATAGCTCTTTTAGATTATCCTGGGTAAATTTTAAAAGCCCAAGATAGTATTTTTCATCCTCCAAACTTGCTAAATCAGAAATTTAAACTTCACAGATTACTAGTCTAGAAAACAAAGATACATAAAACAGTCATGACAATTTCAACAGATCGAGAACAACAAATTCAGCAGTTGCGTGAACTGATTGCAGACATTAACTGTGGGATGTTAACTACAATTGATCAAAACGGCTGCTTGCACAGTTGCCCCATGTACAAAAGCGGTGATATTAGCTCTGATGGGGCAATGTGGTTTTTTACCTCCGCCAATACTCAAAAAGCCGATGATATTAAACGCAATCAGCAGGTAAATGTTAGTTTTACCTCACCTGATAAGCAGCGATATGTTTCCGTTTCAGGTACAGCAGAACTGGTTAAAGACCGTCACAAAATGCAAGAACAATGGCAGCCAGAACTTCAGACCTGGTTACCCAAAGGACTAGACGAACCTAACTTGGTTTTGCTCAAGGTGAATATTCACAAAGTTGATTATTGGGATAGTCCATCCAGCATTCACCCCCAAACAATTGGAGTTAATTCCAGATAAATCTATCTTCACAACAACTGCGGCTGAAAAGTAGTATTTATGCCTTACCAACATCTTGAGGATTTACCAGATTTAGTTAAAGAAAACTTACCCAAACACGGCCAAGAAATTTTTCAAGCCGCATTTAATAGTGCTGAAGAACAATATGAGGAAGAAGAACGTGCTTTTCGTGTTGCTTGGAGTGCAGTTAAGCGCGGTTACGAAAAAGGCGAAGATGGCAAGTGGCACAAAAAGCCCGAATAAGAAAATCTCGGAGGTTTTGAAATGAATTACCTTGTGGCTGTATTACCAGACCGAATACAAGCAGAAACCGCCTACTCGGCACTGGAAAAATCAAATTTGCCGATGTCACAAGTTGATATTTTAGGCAAAGGTTATAAAAGCGCTGACGAATTTGGATTCATTGACCCAAATAAACAAGCCAGTAAACAAGTCAATAAGCTAATTTACTGGCTGATTCCCTTTGGATTTATCGCTGGTTTTGCCTTTAACTTCCTGACGAGGATTGATATTCTGCCCCAAGCTAATCCATTAATCAATGAAATTATTGGTGGTTTACTAGGCGCTGCATCCGGTGCTTTAGGCGCTTATTTTATTGGTGGCGGAGTCGGTTTAACAGTTGGTAGTGGCGATGCTTTAACCTACCGTAACCGTCTCAATGCTGGCAAATATCTCATTGTAGTTACGGGAAATGAAGATTTAATTCGCCAAGCTACTCGCATCCTACGTCAATTTGAACCTGAAAATATTCAAGGTTATCAGGAATTTCAAACGGCTTGACTTTTTTTGAATTTTGAATTTGACATCCTCCCCACCCTATGACCTGCACTGGTAAAAAACATTTCATTTAGGTAGGGTGTGTTATGGACGTTAGTCCTAACGCACCGATAATTTAGGATGGTGCGTTGCGCTACGCGACAATACACCCTACAAAAAAGGATTAGGAGTAAATCAAACGCTCACAGGAGCTTCCCTGCTATAGCGTCCCATCAGTTCTACAGCCTCTAAAATGTGACCTTTCATAGCTGACAGCACTTCAGTTTTGCTCGCCCTTGGTGGTAATCCTAATAATTGGTCAAGGGCGTAAAGTTTAAAAAAGTAGCGATGGGTTCCATCAGGTGGACAAGGACCACCATAACCCAACTCACCAAAATCATTTACTCCTTGCACACCGCCATGAGGTAAATGAGGTTCTTTTGTAATACCTTCTGGTAGGTGGCGCAAATTGGCAGGTAAATCGTAGACTACCCAGTGAATAAAAGTTTCTTTGGGAGCATCAGGATCTTCCATGACCAATGCAAAACTGACTGTACCTGCGGGTGGACTATCCCAAGCGAGGGGAGGGGCAAAATTTTCACCATCGCAGGTGTATTTGAAGGGAATTGTACTACCGATGAAAAAAGCTAGGCTTTGAAGTTCCATTACCCTGTGAATAATTTAGTTTTTTTGGTTGAGTTGGGGTGTACCTTGGGGATGAGAATGTTCTATCTGTTGGTTTAAACTTTGGGCTATCTCCACGGCGACAAGAATTAATTGCTGTTCCATGCGTCCACTGCTACCTTCATCACTAACTTTTGGGTAAATATGCGGGTTGGATAGCATGGCGGCTAACAGTTGAGATGCCGTTTCTTTGAGTTGATCATGTGAGTTCATACGCTTATTCCTTCCAGCCCAATGGCGGTTCAATCATGGTCTGCTCTGACTTACCAGCCCGAACACCTGGCTTATCAATAATCTTGACGGTGGTAGCTTGGGGGCCTTCTTCGCCTTCCACAAAGGAAAAATGCACGGCTGTGCCAATTTCTAAGCGTTCAAAGTCATGATGGATCACACTGTTACGGTGGAAGTAGATTTCATGACCGTCCAAAGTTTTCAAGAAGCCATAGCCCCGATCTTTAAACAGTTTGGTGATGAGTGCGGTTGTTTCCTCCGCTTCTTCTTGATTATGAGCGCGAGCGCTTTCATGTTGCCGTTCATTGAGTTTTACTAGTTGCTGACGTGCGGCATTAAAAGCATCCCGAATCACTGCATCTAAAGGGTCATATTGGTTACTCTCTGCGGGATTTCTCTCTGCCACCAGTTCGTGACCGGGGGGTACAGTCAGATCAATCCGGACGCGATAAGGTGAACCACTGCGGGGGCGATCATGTACCTTTTCAATGGCAATATGGCAGCTACTTATGTGATCACAAACATTCTCTAGTTTGGTGATTTTTTCATGCACTAGGTTATCAATGGCATTTGTTTTTTCGAGATTGCGATAGGTAATTTCTGGTGGTACTTTCATATTTTTGTCAAATTCCAAATAGGCTAGTGGCAAACATCAATTTTGATATTCCCAAAAGCCAAAGCTTGTCTAGGTATGAAGAGATAATGGTTGATGGCTGGTTTGGGCTTTCGCCAGCAGTTCACGAACTTGATCATCTGTAGTTTGGGGAAAGTCTTCGTACCATAAACCAACACTATAAAAGGGGTCGGGTGTGGCAGCACAGACAATTTCATCCACTGCAACTTGTAACTCTTGACAAGTGGCGGTAGCAGCTACAGGTACAGCAATGACGATTTTCGCGGGGTGTTGTCGCCGCACAGATGCTACTGCCGCCCACATGGTTGCGCCTGTAGCTAAACCATCATCTACCAAGATGACTATGCGTCCTTCTAAATCAGGGAATGGGCAATCGCCTCGATAAAGATGTTCCCGACGTTCTAATTCTCGTTCTTCCTGCGCTGCTACTCTGGCAATTGTGTCTTCGGAGATGTTCACCAAGTTGACAATATGTTCATTAATAATCCGTACTCCGCCGGAAGCGATCGCTCCCATTGCCAATTCTTCTTGTTCAGGCACACCCAGTTTCCGCACCACCAGCACATCTAAGGAAGCTTTTAAGGCTTTGGCAACTTCAAAGGCAACTGGTACACCACCCCTGGGTAAAGCTAAGACGATGACATCTGAACGATTAGTATAATCTGCTAATTCCCCGGCTAAAATTTGACCTGCTATTGTGCGATTTTTAAATAGCATGGTATCACTCTCCTGGTATTTGTCTGGTGAAATGAGGTTTTATCGATTAACGGGCATTTGTCCTTGACTTCCCGCCTCAAACAAAGGATTGAATTCTGACGGTAGTTGAGAGAGAATATCATCCATCTCACCCTCACTAATGGCCTCACTCAATACCTCCATCACCACACGAGTATGATGAACGGCATCTGCAACGTCTACGCTTTCTCGTTGACTGACTCGTTGAAAAAATTCATCTAGGGAAAAAGGTTCACCAGCACCTGCATCTTCGTGTTGCAGATATTCGGCAATGCCTTTTGGTAGTTGGGCCGCAGCATCGGCAGGTTCTCCGCCTGCTAAACGCTCTCCTAAAGTTTCTAGAGTCGCACGGGTTGCGAGTTCTGCATCACCTCGTGATCTGAGATGAGCGCGATTCTGCACCTGTCCTATAAATTCATCGTGTTGCATTTTTCTTCCAGATATATTTTCAGTGCCTAACGAGTGATGGTGACTAATACCAGTCATCAAGTCTTGCTACTGTTTCTAAATTGATCATAGAAAGCTATACATTGTCCGACCTCTGACTAACGAGGCGACATCATCAATGTACCGATCTATCTAATGGAGGAAAAGGGGCAAGGTGCAGGGTGAAGGTCGTCAAACAATTTTAGATTTTAGATTTTAGATTTTCGATTTTCGATTTTAGATTTTCGATTTTCGATTTTCGATTTTAGATTTTCGATTTGGGATTTTCGATTGATTCCACAGATATAGCAACCGCCAAGGTAGTTAGGACATGGCAAAATTCTAAAACCCAGTCGCAGCGAGTATTTCACTTTTGACTTTTGCTATCAATCTGGGGGCTTGTACCATTAAGGAACTATTGGTCAAAAAATTAATAAACCCCGACCGGGAAAATCTAGCTAGGCTGACTTTTCCCAATCGAGGGATTAAATTTGAAGGTTTTTTTGGGGAAATGGAGAGTGAGCAAATTTGCTAGCCTCTACTCCTAACTTCCATGATTCTACGGACGCTCTTCAATTACACGGTCGATTAAACCGTATTCTTTGGCTTCAGCAGCGGACATAAAAAAGTCACGATCCATATCTTTTTCAATCTTAGATATATCCTGACCAGTCTTCTCAGCATAAATACCGTTAAGCTGATGACGAATCCGCAGAATTTCTCTGGCTTCAATTTCGATATCGCTGGCTTGTCCACGAGTACCACCAGAGGGCTGGTGAATCATAATCCGAGAATGAGGCAATGCCATTCTTTTACCCTTGGTGCCGGCTGCTAGCAGGAATGATCCCATTGAGGCGGCTAAACCTACACAAATTGTCACTACATCTGATTTGATGTGTTGCATGGTGTCAAAAATTGCCATGCCGGATGTAACCATACCACCGGGAGAATTTATGTATAAATAAATATCCTTACCTGGATCATCTGAATCCAGATACAGCATGACAGCAATAATTTGGTTAGCAATTTCATCATCAACATCTCGTCCCAGGAAAATAATCCGTTCCCGGTAGAGGCGATCATAAATACTAATCCAATCTGTATATTGTCCTCCGGGCATCCGGTAAGGAACTTTAGGAACACCTATAGGCATCTTCGTTACTCCGCTTGTAATTTAGTCATTAGTCATTAGTCATTAGTCATTGGTGAATTATCCAAAGCATAATGACTATCCACAGTATTTAGAGAACACTGGCAGGTAATGGAGGATTGGCGAGTTCTTCTTTCTCAAAAACTCGGTCAATCAAACCGTAGTCCCTGGCTTCATAAGGAGTCATGTATAACAGACGATCCATGTCCTTGGTAATTTTTTCGGGTGCTTGTCCTGTGGTTTGAGCCAAAATATCAACTAAGGAAACTTTGTTGATCAGAACTTCCCTAGCCCGAATTTGAATATCCGTGGCTTGACCTTGGGCGAAACTCTTGGGTTGATGCAGGATAATAGAGGAGTGGGGCAAACTAGCGCGGCAACCTTTTGTGCCAGCACTGAGTAGCATGGCGGACATACCCATTGCCGAACCAATACAAATGGTGTGGATGGGAGGCTTGATGTATTTCATTGTGTCATAGATGGCGAAGGCTTCGGTTTCAAAGCCAACTGGTTCGCCACTGTAGCCGGAAGTACCCGTGGAGTTGATGTAAATTTTGATGGGCTTTTCTGGGTCGTCGGACTGTAAATAAAGCAATTCGGCGATAATTAATTCCGTAACCGCTGGCACTAATGGCATTCCCAGATAGACAATTCGTTCCTTCATTAGTAAGGAAGGTAAATCTGGCGGCGGTGTCCGGTAAAAACTATCACCTTGGTAAGGGGCTTGCACAGCCTTGATGGGGGAATTGTCCATAGCAACTGATCGCCTGAAAGTATGCCGTTAACTGTAATACATCCTAACGCGATGCTAGCCTACATCAAGTGTGGATTTCTCG
>REBL01000247.1 GCA_007692755.1 Nodularia sp. (in: cyanobacteria)
GAAATGGGCAGTTATAAGGCGATCGCTCAAGTTATGCGCCGCCGGATGTGGAATTTACATAAAAATGTCGATTTGATGAAGGTTTGTTTCATGGAAGTGCAGTTTCATCCAGATTTGCGCGATCGCATTCAAGAAGAAGTCATTGGTAAAATGACTGATGTAGCTGAAGCTTTTTTCCAAAGTGCGATGGATAAAGGCATTTATCGCCAAACTGATGCTAAATTAGTGGCTAAGGTATTTTTGGGAATGTTTGCGATCGCAGGTTTCTCTAACAATACCTTAATGGCTCCAGATGCTTCGCCGCAAGAAATGCAGCAAATGGCGGAAGGATTGGCTGATATCTTTCTCAATGGTGTGTTGGTTAAAGAATAATTGAACGCCGATAAACGCTGATAAACGCGGATGAATGAGTTTTAAGTTATTTGTTTTGCTTGTTGACTCCATTGTTGTACTACATCAATGGTGGGACACAAATCTCGTCGCCGCATTGTTGATACTTGGAGGCGCATAATTTGTTTGTGTAATCTATGGGTGGGTGTCTGGGCGAGTTGGGCTACAGAAGCAATACCCGAATGCAGCAATAAGCCGCAATATTCCAGTCCTATACCCGGAATACGCGCTAAATCGGCTAAGGCGATCCATTTATTGACATATTGCAGATTCACTTGTAATTTATTGGCTAAATTTACCCTAGTTTCAGCAGTTTTTCCTTGTTGAATTAGCTGTTTTGTGGTAATAATTCCACAGTGTTGCAGTTTAGCCTGTTCTTCCTGACTTAATCCAGGTAATTGCTCAATTGGCCAGTCACAAGCTGTCATAGGACTTTTAGTATTTGGCTGTTTGGTGGGCATTTAGGAACGTGAGATATGAGAATATTTAAATATTGTGACTCTTTTTATCCGCGTTTGACGTTATTATAATTTTGGGATAATCCACGGCTACAAGTTAATTTTGAATTTTGAATTTTGTTCGCGCAGTGTGCCGGAGGCTCTATTTTGAATTCGGAGCGAAGCGACGTGACCCCAATGCCGAAAACTTTAGCCCAGTTGTATGAAACAGACTTTGTAGCATGGACAGAACAGACTGCCCAATTAATTCGGGCTGCACAATTCGCACAGGTAGACTGGGATGCAGTAATTGAGGAAATTGAAAGCTTGGGAAGGTCAGAACGGCGGGAGTTGAAAAGCCGCTTGGAGGTTTTATTACAGCATTTGCTTAAGTGGCAATATCAGTCTACTTTACGCAGTGGCTCTTTGCGAAATACCATCGATGAGCAACGTCACCGCATAGCAGATTTATTGCAAGATAGTCCCAGCCTCAAATCATATCCGCAAGAGGTTTTAGCAGAGTCCTACAGTCGGGGACGGAAAGCCGCTATGAATGAAACTCAACTACCACAGAGTAAATTTCCCGTGGAATGTCCTTACACCATTGCCCAAATTCTGGATACTGAGTTTTTGCCAGAAGCCGCTTAGGTAAATAATTCGCCGCGCATCACAGTTATTGCTTGTCCTGAAAGCAACAGGCGATCGCCTCCTGAATAGCGCACCTTCACCACTCCACCGCGACGGGAAGCCTGAAACGCCAAAAACTCATCTTTATGCAGGCGATCGCGCCAGAAAGCCGCCAGACAGCAATGAGCCGCCCCAGTCACAGGGTCTTCATCTATACCTAATCCCGGTGCAAAAAATCGAGATACAAAATCATATTCTGAATCAGCATCAGTTTGGCTAGTCACAATCACATCAGCCACAGGTAATTTTTTCAATAGCTGAAAATTCGGCTGCATTTGTCGTACCAAATCCTCAGACTCCACCTCAACCAAATACCCCAGAGAATTTTGCAGCACAGATTTACAACGAACACCCAAAGCCTCGCGTAATTCCGCAGGCGCGACTATTTCCTGAGATAAATTCACCGGAAAATCTAAGGAAATCCACTCACCCAAACATTGAGCAATCAAAACACCACTTTTAGTATAAAAACGGGCAACCTCATCAGGTAACAAATACCCCTCAGACCAAAGAACATGAGCGCTAGCCAAAGTTGCGTGACCACAGAGAGGAACTTCCACCGTCGGAGTAAACCAACGCAGACTAAAACCATCATCCTGTCGCAGTAAAAAAGCCGTCTCCGACAAATTCATCTCCTGCGCCACATTCTGCATCCAGCCATCATCACGACACTCAGACAAAACACAAACAGCCGCCGGATTCCCCGAAAAACAGCTATTAGTAAAAGCATCAACCTGAAAAATCACCAATCCCATAACTCACCTCTTCCTCTCTGCGACTCTGCGACTCTGCGTGATATAAATTCATATCTTAAAATAAACTAACCACTCCGCGTACCTTTGCGCTTACCTCCGCGCCCCTCTGCGTTTAATCATGCTCAAACAAACCTTACACCACCGCCGACAAAAACTAGCCACCCTCATCAACTTTCCCGTAATACTGTGGTCAGGAAATACCAACCCCCGCAACTTTCCCGCCAACGTCTACCCCTTTCGCGCCAGTAGCCATTTCCTCTACTTCGCCGGCTTACCATTACCAAACGCCGCCATTCGCCTAGAAGCAGGTAAACTAGAACTATTCATAGATAATCCCACACCCAGCAGCGCCCTATGGCATGGAGAAATGCCCACTCGTGACGAAATAGCCGAGCAAATAGGCGCAGATACAGCTCGACCAATGGCAGAATTAGAATCATCTCTAGAAGGTGTAGCCACAATTCCCGTCCAGAATGCAGCAACTTGGACACAGCAAACACAGTTATTAAATAGATGGGTTTTACCACAACAACCGCCCCAAGAAAATGATTTAGAATTAGCCCAAGCCATAATTTCCCTCCGTCTCACCCATGACGCAGACGCATTAATTGAATTGCGAAAAGCTGCGGCTGTAACTGTGGAAGCACACAAAGCCGGGATAGCAGCGACATCCCAAGCCCAACGAGAAGCAGAAGTTCGGGCGGCGATGGAAGCGGTAATTATTGGTGAAAATATGACCACTTCCTACAACAGTATTGTCACCGTCCACGGCGAAGTTTTGCATAACGAACAGTATCACCATCCACTACAACCAGGTGATTTAATTTTGGCTGACGTGGGTGCAGAAACCGCAATGGGTTGGGCTGCTGATGTCACCCGGACTTGGCCTGTATCTGGTAAGTTTTCATCTACCCAAAGAGATATTTATGATGTAGTGCTGGCGGCTCATGATGCTTGTATTGCTAAAATTAGCCCTGGTGTAGAGTATGAGGATATTCATTTATTAGCCGCTACAGTTATCGCTGAAGGTTTGGTAGATTTAGGAATTTTACAAGGAAATCCCGCAGATTTAGTCGAGATGGATGCCCATGCGCTGTTTTTTCCTCATGGAATTGGTCATTTATTGGGTTTAGATGTGCATGATATGGAAGATTTGGGGGATTTAGCAGGTTATGAAGAGGGAAGAAATAGAAGTTCGCGCTTTGGCTTGGGCTACCTGCGGTTAAATCGTCCTTTGCGCCCAGGAATGTTAGTCACAATTGAGCCAGGATTTTATCAAGTTCCAGCAATTTTAAATGATCCTAACGTGCGCTCAAAATATGAAAATGTCGTCAATTGGCAGCGTTTAGCTGAATTTGCCGATGTGCGGGGAATACGTATAGAAGATGACGTTTTAGTTACAGACTCAGGCAGCGAAGTTTTGACAGATGCTTTACCTAGTCAGGCGATCGCCATTGAAACAAGCCCCAAATAAGCAAATGATTACTTTGTCACAGGTGTACCGTTTAAAGTCATCACAGGATTGCGGTCGCAAAGACTAATATCAGCTTGCCAACGAGAGGGGAAATTTGGATCAATGAAAGTAATTTCAAATCTACCCCAATGATAAGTAGGTTTACCATCAGCCCCTTCTCTATAGGTATCGCAACGTACTGATGAAGAGTTTTGTACCCAGTAACCGCTATATGAACCTCTGTCTGTGAACACTCCTGCTAAACCATCAATAAAGATAACTCCATCAGAACCATAGCGCCACACAGCAGTTTTATTGCGATCCTCTTGATAGACCACATCATATTCTTCCGTTGTCCAAACCTCATCTGCTAGAGCTTTTTGAGGTGCAGCAGCGCAAGTCAATAAAGCTAAAGTCAGTAAAACGTAGTTCTTTTTCATAAGATTGACTTTAATTCAGAATTTGGCATTAAGTTACATTTTCTCACAGTTTTACGAGCCTACAGCCAATTTTACTAAATTACGGACTTGATACTGCTTTACTTCTTCTAAAGTAGGATTTGCTCCTGATTTCCAGGCTGTCATAACTGAACCTTTCATCTCCACTCTCGCTTGATATGCACTGCTAATATTTCCATCGGCTGTGGTGAAATCAATGCGAACATCTGCCCATTCTTCGTTAATTTCATCACTGGCTAAAACTTGACCAGCTTTGTGATATTCCAGCCAATTCCAACCTTCAAGCATCCAAATTTCTCGTTCGGCAATTTGTTCAAAGAAAGATAAACCACCCCAACCTCGATAGTATGGATACAGTTCTTTGACTGAAGCATTACGTCGGACTAATAAATCTAAAATTTCTGGTTTTAAATGACCCCAATATTGTCCTTGGGGTAAGTCAACTAAGGTAGGTGCAAATTCGTGTCCACCAAAATGACTACATCGCCAAAAACGTAAGTTATTATTATTTGCAGCAGCGTATTCAGAACGCAATTTTTGATAAATCGGATAACCAAATCTGCTACAAGCCGCATCCACATTGCCGTGGTTGCAAACGAGTATTTCTCGAATGTGGTTTGTTTGTTGGCGATATTGGTCAAAGTTTGGTATTTCTTCGGGATTTTTAAGTAAAGCTAATGCCAAAGAACCCACTAAAGCATGAGGTAGGATAAACTCATGTTTCTCAAATTGGGCAAAAAACTTTGCTGGTCGGCGATAGTAGAATACACGAGTATAACCAGGTTTGGAGTATTCTTTGTCTGTGGCGATCGCTATTACTCGAATTTTTATCCCACTTTCCGAAACAACGTTTAATGCTGCTAATAAGCCCTGTGGCATGGGGTCAGGTTCTATCCACATCTTATCTGGCCAGGGTTGTGCTGCTTCGATAATTAAGTATTGTTCTAATGTTACAGCAGAACCAATGGGGTCTTCACCGTTAGCTTGGGAAATCTCGGAACAAAAACGGCAATTATTTTGAGTTTTGTTGGTTGACATATTGATGATTACTTCACTAAATATTTAAACAAGTCATCCAAAACGAGATTGGCAGCAATGTAACCACTTCCTCTCCAGTAACTACCGTCAACTTTGTATACTTTTCCAGCCTGTACAGCGTTCAGTTGTTTCCATAGAGGATGATTCATAACTTGCTGATAAAGTTGTGCTTCGGGATCTGGTACCATGAGAAAAATGATGTCGCCATCAGCATCCCCAATACTTTCAAGGGAGATATCCATTCCCTCTTCCTGGGAAGGTGGGCGAGTCAAACCGATGTCTTCGAGAATAGTGCTACTGATTAATTTGGTTTTCCCAAATAGGCGGATTCTATCGGGACGAATGGCAATAATTGAGATGACAGTATTTGGGAGGCGATCGCCCATTTGCTGCTGTAATTCTGCAATCCGTTGATTGTAAGCATTGACGATTTCTTCAGCTTCAGATGTTTTCCCAAAGGCTTGGGCAAACAATTGGAAACATTCTTTCCAGCGAATACTCTTACCATCCCACCACTGTCCAATCACAGTAGGAGCGATTTGTGATAGCCGATCATACAATTCCTGCTGTTCTCCATAATCATCTGTAGCCAAGATTAAATCTGGTTTGATGGTGAGAATTTTCTCTAAACTTAGTTGTCGTGAATGCAAACCAACACTGGCAGAACTTTCAAATCTTTCTCTCAAGTAATCGCTCTGTTGTGCGTAAGTAGTTGTACCTGTGGGCTTGAAGCCCAGTATTAAGGCAGCCTCCAGAGTCGATTCACTCGCAGCAATAATTCGCTGTGGGTTATTAGGAACACAGGTTTCACCCATAAGATGTTTGACTATTCTGCACTGTGAAGGCAATAACTCAGCAGAGCTAGTTAAGTTTTGTGAGACATTATTAGCACAAGCAGAAAACAGTACAACTGCCAAAAGTGTTAACCCAAAGAACCCCAGCCCACGACGAATTTTATACATTTTGAAAAATTGATTTAGTTCTACTCGAAGTACGGGACAATCTAAAATTCCACTGACACCGTTCCTCTGACTGTGAACGGCGCACCAGGATTAATGCGAGTCCGGCGCTGGGTAGCTTCGATATAATCTACATTGAAAAGGTTGTTAACATTAATGCCAACTCTCCAGTTATCTCGCCGATAAAACACGCTGGCATCAGTACGCACATAACTAGGTACTTGAAAAGAGTTATTTAAATCGCCTTGGCGTTCACCCATATAAAACAAACCCAAGCCAAATCCTAAGCCTTGGAAATCACCTGTTTGAATTTCATAAGTTGACCACAAACTGGCGGAGTTAAACGGCACACCATTAAGCAAATTACCAGGCTGTAGATTGTCATCTTTAGTAACTCTAGCATCGGTGTAAGCATAGGAAGCAATCATATTCCATCCCGGAAGAATTTCCCCTGTGACATCCAACTCAATACCTCGGCTTCTTTGCTCTCCAACAGCAATAAAGAAACCTGGATTATCTATGTCGGGTGCGGGAATATTACTCCTGGTGAGTTCATAAGCAGCTATGTTTGTGGTCAGTCTACCGTTGAGAAACTCACCTCGAATGCCCACTTCATACTGCGTGCCACGTATTGGTTCAAGCAGTGAACCATCTACACGAGTGTTAGTGTTAGGTTGAAAGGATCTACTGAAACTGGTGTATAGAGAAATTGGCTCAATCGGTTGATAGACAATGCCAACTCGTGGACTAAAGGCTTGGTCTTGTTGTTTACTAGAAGTAGAGCTTTGATCAAAATTGTTAAAAGAAGTAGAACTTTGATTAAGAGTGTCAATGCGTCCACCTACAAGTAGTTTTAAGTTTTCAGCCAGCGTTACTTGATCTTGGACAAACAAGCCCAAAGAATTTGTTTCAGTTTCGCTAAAAAAGTCAAATTCAACTGGATACTGACCTCTAGCAGGTCGTGGAATAACTCCATAAACAGGATTAAAGATATTAATACTGGCAGCATCATCATAGGGAACAAATATATCTGATGTTTGCCGGGATAAATCAATGCCAAATAAAAGTGTATGTTCAATTGATCCAGTGGCAAACTTTCCTATGATATCGGTTTGTAATGCATAGGTTTTATCTTCAGCCTCACTCCCAAAAAATCCTCTACCCAGTTGCCCAGTAGTTTCGTTTAGTCTGAATGCTTCAGTTATAGAATTTACTACGTCATTAGAAGAGAAACGAAACCGATTGCGAACTGTCCAGTTGTCATTGAAACGATGCTCTAATCGATATCCTGCTGAAAATTGTGTACTTTCAAAAGAATCATCTGGTTCACCTAAAACTCGATTAAAGGGAATATTGGCAACGCCTGTACCAAAAGCAATTAATGCCCGGTCAAATGGGCGCTGATCCTTTACGTACTCAAATTCAAATGTTAGGTCAGTGCGATCGCTAATCTTCCAGGTAACTATCGGCGAGATAAAAAATCGTTCCACTTCTGTGTCAAAATCCCGAAAGTTTCCTCCTTTTTCATAAGCTGCATTTAAGCGATAGAGTAATGTCCCCTCTGGGTTTAAGGGGCCTGAGAAATCAAGGGTTGGTCGTACTAAACCGAAACTTCCAACTTGCAACCCAACAGCATAAAAAGGCTCTGAAAGCGGTTGTTTGGTAACGTAGTTAACAATACCACCGGGATCTAAATTCCCGTAGAGTACAGAAGCGGGGCCTTTGAGGACTTCTATCCGTTCCAAATTTGCCGTTTCTGTAATACCCCCACTGTCTCTAAAGCCATCGCGGAAATTGCCGCCAAATTGTTGAAATCCGCGAATGTTAAATGTCTCACCTATACCGCCACCTGTAGCATTTCCCCTCTGTACACCACTGACATTATTCAGTGCTTCTGTGACGCGAATCACCTGTCGATCTTCTAGCACCTGTCGGGGAACTACTTGAATTGATTGCGGAATATCACGCAGGGGTGTATCCGTTCTCGTCGCAGTTGTGGCATTGGGTACACTGTATCTATCTTGCTGTCCTGTCACCACCAATTCAATCGGTTGGTCTGTAGTTGATGGTTGTTCTGTTTGAGTTTCACCTTCTGCTGGTAATTGTGGAGTCTGGGCAGAAGTTACAACTGGTGTGAAGCCAAAAATCAGACCTTCATCACTGTCAAATAACGCCACAGTGGGTAATCCCGCCTCACCCGCCACAGTCACGCGGATAGTATTAGCATCCAAGTTTGTTACCGTTATTTCAGTAATTCCCTTAGTTGGATTTTCGGAACGGAATATGAACCCATCGCCACTGGGTAAAACTAATTGAGCATTGGGAATATCAGCGATAAAGTTATTCTCAGCACTACGATTGGTGATTTGTAACTCTTGTCCTTGAGTTGTCTGTAAAATCACCTCCACACCATTCTCAGTGGGATTAGCTTCTACTCCCATCACCTGTATCACTTCTGAGGGAACTGGTGACTTTACTAGCATTTGGGGGCTAGTGTTGAGAGGCTTTATCTCACTGAGTTGGGGAATTTCTTTAATTTCCCGGGATTGATGTAATACAGAAGCAATAGAT
The DNA here is from genome assembly GCA_007692755.1 of Nodularia sp. (in: cyanobacteria). GTDB lineage: Bacteria > Cyanobacteriota > Cyanobacteriia > Cyanobacteriales > Nostocaceae > Nodularia. Next base: position 8,749 of record REBL01000247.1, read on the forward strand.
TGACTCTGAGTTTGTGAGTTTGTTACCTGTTCGGCTGTTGCACTCACGGTACACCACAGCCAGACTGAACTTGTGAGTAATAAAATTGGTGATAAATGCTTGGGTTTCATAAACTACTCCATACACCTGGCCGCACAGTTCAGTCAGGGATACTTAATAAAAAGGATTCTCAAGAAAAATAAAATAAAGTTGAGTAGTTGTGCAAGCCGTTTTGATGCCGAGGCGGACTTTTTAGCGGCCGAGACGGACTTTTTCTTAAAATCTTACCCTCGATTCAAACTAATCAGATCGCTGCTTTTGCGATATTGCATTTGGTAAGACTTGGGATTAATGCCATATTGCTTGCGAAATGCCACTGCAAACCGACTGCGATCGCTATAACCAACTACTTTTGCTACTTGGTCTACGGGGATTTCTGAGTCCATTAATAATTGCCGTGCTTGCTCTAATCGATAGTAACGCAGGTATGCAAATGGTGTAGTTTTAAATACCTGATGAAACCCTTGTTTGAGTTTGCGATCATTTAATCCTACTTGCCGTGATAAATCGAGAACTGAAGGGGGATTATCTAGATTTTGAATCAGAATTTCTTTGGCATGATAAATACAGTCAATATCACCCGTAGATAAATAAAATTGTGATTTAGCAGTGGCTATAGGTTCTAGAAACTGACTAAACTTAAGTGTCATCAATTCAAGAGCCTTAGCTTCCAAATATAGAGATTTCATAGCTCCCTCAAAGGGGCAATTTAATATTTGTTGTAGAGCTAGTTGCATTTCTGGTGTTGTAATTCCCTGGTGGTGAAAAGGTTTCACATCACTTCCATCGATAAACTTTTGTAATTCACAAGGAAGATATTGCAATTGATTAGCATTAAAGTTGCTAAAAAACTTTGTTGGCTCAATCGCAATTTGAACTCTAAAAATTTTCTGTCCGGCTACACGTTCATCGATTTCTTTGATTCCTGGTAAAAATTCTAGATAATTACGACCTGCTACTTCGTCTGCCGAATTTGTCAAACCCTGTAAAACTGTTTTGGTATTACCTTTAATAAAAAAGCTTAAATTTATTGTAGGATTATTTCTATGTTTTGAAATTTTGATTAAATTCTCGCTAGGTGTAATTTCATAAGTTCTGATTGTTAACCCAGAGCGCAGCAGCATATACCATTCCTGCCAATGAAAATATTTTGTACTTGCCTTTATAGATTCTTCATATATATCAGAATTTGAATTAGATTGATGATGTGTTCGACTTTCGTCTAAGATTTCGCAGAAATCTTGCTGATACAAAACTATTGTCATATTTTTCAGGAGTAATTTATTTTAGGTAAATGGAGTATTTTTGATGTTTATTGAGATTATATCTCATTTTAGCACTAGATTATGTAGCATAAGCAGCAGACGGTGTGGGTAAAACTCCATAGCTCCCTGAGAGGTTGTTTGATTCTGGAAGTTGTGTGTCGGGTGGGTAATATAACTCGTTTTTCAATATCTACCCGGTTTCTTGCTGCAAAAATGAATAATGTCATCCTTTAAACAAACATGGGCGATCGCCTCCAGTGTATGATTGAAACCTCTGGGTGTTCATGGGATGCGATGGGCTGGCGGGGCGTAGGCGATCGCTAGAAGAAGTAAGTTTGAAGATAATAAATATTTCGCAACGTCCACAGACTAAACTATTCTTGCTATCACTAGGAATTTATTGCTAATGATGCTGTCAAATTCGTGGGGCAATTTTGATAGATTAAAGTAACAAAATGAAGATTAAACATAAGTTGTGGCTGCTAAAGATCGCTTTCATCAAGTTGTTAAGACATCTCTGATTAAGGATGGGTGGAATGTTACTCACGATCCATTACAGATTAAGGTAGGTGGTGTGGATATGGAAATTGACTTGGGGGCAGAACGGTTGCTAGCAGCAGAACGCGGAGATGAAAAAATAGCGGTTGAGGTCAAAAGCTTTCTTAGTAGTGCATCCGCAATTTCCGAATTCCATACGGCACTAGGTCAATTTATTAACTATCGAGCCGCATTACGTCGTGAAGATCCAAATCGCGTCCTCTATCTAGCTGTGCCGATTTTAGTATATAACAGCTTCTTTCAACTTGATTTTCCAGCATCAATGCTACTAGAAAATTCCGTAAAATTGTTGGTATATGATATTCAATTAGTGCAGATTACAGAGTGGAAAACATGACGGAAAAACTAATTTTTTATCAGCAAATTGTGCAGGATTTATTAATGAAATATTCTCAAAATAAGCCTGCATACGGTGAAATTGAAGTGGAAACTGTGTTTGATACGCAACGACATCATTACCAAATTATACATCTGGGTTGGCAGCATAACCGTTGGATTCATCAATGTGTAATGCACCTTGATATCAGAAATGAAAAAATTTGGATTTTCTACAATTCAACTGAATATGATATTGCAGCAGAGTTAGTCAGTCTGGGTGTACCAAAGCAAGATATTGTGCTGGGTTTTCACCCTCCTTTCATGCGTGAATTGAGCGATTATGGTGTGGGGTGAAAAATGAACAACGTCATCCTTTAAACAAAAATGGGCGACGATCCCTCCAGTGTATGATTGAATCCTCTGGGTGTTCATGGGAAGCATCGCTATAGAAGATGTATCTTGAAATTAGGAAACTTTTCTGGGAAGATGCAACTTTGGCAGAAATTCGCAAAAATTCAATTTTCAAGGATGGATAATAAAGCCGATGCTGATCCGCTCTGCGACAATAGATGATATACCCGCAGTT